>CAMNAT010000202.1 GCA_946531785.1 uncultured Oscillospiraceae bacterium | reverse complement strand
TCAGAGCTTGTTTTTATGTGCTTCTTTGACTGCGACACCGATGAGACCGAGCGCAGGCTTTTTGCCTTCTGGGAGAGCATGAGCGGGCTGATCGACAGCCGCTTTAACTGCAGCTATAATATTGGCATTGGCAATATTACCGAGTCTGCGGGTGAGCTTGAGTCAAGCTATAATTCCGCCCTGCAGGCGCTCAGCTACAGCAAAGGGCTTGGTGACAGGAATATTATTTATATAAACGATATAGAGCCTATGTCACAGCTTTCCGGATATCAGACAAAGCTTATAGATATGTACATAAAGTCACTGAAAAACCATGACGAAAAGCAGACACGCAGGGAGCTTAAGGAGCTGTTTGACAGCATGAAGCGCTCCGGCACAAGCCTGTACAATCAGCAGCGGCGCTGCCTTTCGCTTATACTTGCCATTTCGGACGCGCTTTATGATATGGACTGCGATCCGGCTATTTTGTTTAAGAATACCGATGCGTGGTCGCTTATAAGGAAGAGCAGCTCGCCCCAGGAGCTTCGCAAATTTACAGAAGATATTACAGAAGTCATTATAGCGCACATAGCTGAAATACAGCAGCAGAAAACCGCCAATATCATAACCAGGGTAAAGGAGCTTGTAGAAAAGAACTATGCCGATGATGCCTCGCTTGAAACCGTCGCATCACAGGTATTTATTTCACCCTGTTACCTGAGCGTGATATTCAAAAAAGAAACCAATGTAACCTTTAAAAACTATCTTATACAGACACGAATAGAAAAGGCAAAGGAGCTTCTTTCCGGCACAGATCTGAAAATATACGAAATAGCCGAAAAGGTCGGCTACACCGATACGCGCTATTTCAGTGAGCTGTTCCAGCGCGTATGCGGTAAGACACCGTCACAGTACAGAAACAAAAGCAGATAAAATCAGAAGCCGGAGCAAGATACGCTCCGGCTTCTGTTATCCCAAAAATGCGCCCTGCGCCTTTAGCGTTTCCTGCAATTGCACTGTATCAAGCTCATGCACACTCACACCCGTGAGCGCACACAGCCCTGCCGCCGCGCCTGCTGCATGGCCTGTCGCGCCGGCAATGGGCGAAACACGGATCGCCGCCTGCGCCTCAAAGGTCGCGCTTATTGAACGCCCTGCAGTTATGATATTATCTGCGCCGTCTGTAATAAGTGCGCGGTATGGTATGCTGTACATATCACCGTATTCAAGGGAAAGCTTGGTTTTCTCGTACATAGCATTGTCCTTCCCCTCAGGCGCGTGAATGTCGATCGGATAGCCTCCCCGCGCGATAGTATCATCAAACTCCCTGCAGCCTACAATATCCTCAGCCGTAAGCGTGTAGCTGCCCTTTATTTGCCGCGAGGAGCGTATGCCTATAAACGGCCCCGTAAACTCAAGCTCCGCTCTCTCAAACCCGGGGGCGCTGTCCTTAAGCAGATCATATACCTCCCATGCCTGCTTCCTTCCCTCTATTTCCGCGCGTGTAAGATCCTCGGGGAGCGTGGGGTCCGCATTTATAACTCGTGTTGTGTTCACAATAAACTCTCCCGGTATGTTTGTCTCAAAAAACAATATATCCTCCCGATCAAAGGTTATCCTTCCGTCACGCTGCGCATTCTGCAGCGTTTTTACATATCCGCCTATGGAAAGTCTGCACGCTCTTGTTACCTTCTTTAAATCACCTTTAAGCCGCGGGAACTCATCGTTATTTGACATTATATATTCCCTGACCCTTTCGGTATCCACTTTTGTGAGTTTAAAATTCATCGTAAGCGGCTGGCACTTTCCGTCTGTTTCTCTGCCCTTTGTAAATGGGAGTCCCGCAAGCACGCTGAGGTCACAGTCGCCGCTCGCGTCTACAAACATCTTCGCCCCTATCCTCCGCTTGCCGTTCTTGCTATAAATCTCAACCGCACGGAGCCTTCCGGCATCAAACTCCGCATCACATACTATGCTGTGATAAAGCAGCGTAACACCGGCTTCTGCCATCATCGCTTCAAGCTCCAGCTTCATTCCCTCCGCCGAAAACGGAGTTACCGAATAAGTATAGCCGGTAGTATCAAATATATGTCCCGGTGAAAGTCCCTTACGCTTTAAGCGCTCTATCAGCTCCCCGGATATGCCCTGCACCGCCTGTATGTCTCCGGCATGAAAAGTCATCATAGGCCCTGTCCCGCACGCGGTAAGAGTACCGCCCAAAAAGCCGTATCTCTCTATTAAAATCACATCAGCCCCGCACCGCGCCGCTGCAAGCGCCGCCATGCAGCCGGCTATTCCTCCGCCGATCACCGCAACATCATACACTTTCGATCCCCTCCAGTCTTACTCTCAGCTCCTTACCGTCTGCGCCCGAAACATCAGCCTGCATTATCACATAGGGCAAAAGCTGTGTGACCTTTATCCTCTCATCACATTCAGTTACTGTCTTTGCGCTGTAATCAAGCTCAATATTTATCACACTTTGCTTATGGGTGGGGTCTGTTATCACAAGCTCCATTCCGCCATCATTTATAGCAGTCATAACGATCGAGCGTTTGTCGCACGCGACACCTGCCGCGCTCCGCGTTTTATCCCTGAGAAATATCATTCCCGTTACATTACCCTTTTTAACACACTGTATCCAAGCGGAATTCTCAATAATTCTTACTCCGCTGCTTCTGGGATAATCATTAAGCTCCTTTTCACTGCATTTGGGTATCACAATATATTCATAGGATGCATCTCTTATATTTCTGCCATGGTCTATCCACATTGTAAGATACTCCCCTGTATGTGTTATTCCATCGGTACGGGTGTTTATGCTGTCCCATCTGCCCTCCCGCACCTCGCGCAGTATCTGCACCCGCTGCTCCTCGGGGAAATAGTAGCCTGTATCATGCCTGCCGTCAAGATACGCGCCTTTTATATCATACCCATCATCCGCCTTTGCACCGTGTATAGTAAACCTTGAATCATCAGAAACAAGCCTGTTTTCAATTATTGTCTCAACATTTATATCATCCGCGCTTGTTATTCCGCTGCCGAGGCATACTATTTCCCTGTCAAAGAAAAACCACGCCTTATTTGCCCTCATGCTATAGCCGACAGGGCTTAGCTCCATCGCGCATACGCCGTTTTCGCCTATGCCGCAGCCGCCGACAAAATCGCAGTCCGACACCGTGTTAGGCTTTACCTCGGTATTTCTCAAAACCGTCGTTCCCGGCAAACGCTGCAGATCAATGGTCTGCCAGAAGAAGTCCGCCCAAGGCTCGTTCGGCTTGTAGATATAAAGCATACCGTCCGATGTATGGAATGCTTTTGTGTTCTCGTCATTTATTGACTCATAGTTTGCAATACGCTCCGAATGCATCGCAAGCCCTATACTGTAGCCACTGCCATGCTTTACGGCTCTGTCCATGCTGTTAAACACTCTGAAATACGGCTGCGGCACAAGCGGCGCTGTATCATCATGCATAACCTCATACGCAAGCTCCGCGGCAAAGGCTCCGGCATAGCCAAAAAAGCTCTCGCCAAGGTGCGGTTTTATACGCCGTTTAAGCTCTGCATTTTTATGTCCCTCTATATCGCTTACGATAAGCATTGCCGCAAGCAGCCTTGCTCCGGCAAAATCGCACTGCTCATAGCAGCGCGAGACCTCGCGCCCGCGTACCATATCCATGCATCTGCCGTTTACCATGAACGGGAAATATGAATTATCTATCCATTTATATATAACGTCTATGCCCTTTATTTCAAACTCAGTTCCGCCGAAAAGATAAAGCATGGGCGCAAGCTCCTGCAAAAGCGAGCGTCCGTATCCGCCGTTATACGGAAATTTACCGTGCTGTATAAACGAGCCGTCCTCATGGAAGCCGTCGCCGTCTTTAACAATTAGCATTACACCGGCAATACCCGAGACTGCCGCGCGGATCATATCCCCATCTCCGAGCAATACCCCACGCACCGCAAAAATAACCGATTCCCAAACGCGGTTTGCGCCTGTCAGCTTGATCTCATCATTAAAGTGCCTCTCCGCCGCCATATAAGCCGCGAGCATTTCCTTATCAAGATAATCATACATAAGGGTAAATATCTTATTAAGACTTAGCGGAATGCCTATCTCCCAATACCACCAGTTTCCATGAGGCTCAGCCGCACAGTTATATAGCTCCTGCATTCTTTTAAGCACATGGAATATACTGTCCCCGAGAGTCTTGTCCATATAATATTCTGACTCATGCTGTGAAAATGAGATCGCCATATCCGCAAGCCGCTTGAATATTAAATTCAGCAAAGCCGGCTCCTTGCTTATAAGCACCTTATCCGTCTCGTCCGCGATGGCTGCTATATGCCCCGCAGTAAGCTTATCGGTATGCGCCATGCTTTTTTTTGCGCCGTCATTTCTGCCGCTGCCGCACAGCAGCAGCGCGTAACGCAGGCGCAGTTCGTTAAAATCAGTCATTTTGATCCTCCATAGGTTTTACTGTACTTATTATACACCAACACTTAGAAATATTTAACGGGATAATTCTTTTTTTAGTGGCGATAACTTTTGCAAATAAAAAACAACGCAAAGCGTTGCCGAGATATATCAGCAATTTCTTGTAAATTAAAAAAGCCGCAAAAGCGGCTTTTCTATATATAGTATATATAATTATATATATTATGGACAGAGTATACTACCGACCTTGCCGGCAGTCCTGATAATTGGTGAAAGCATTTTTGATTT
>CAMNAT010000201.1 GCA_946531785.1 uncultured Oscillospiraceae bacterium | reverse complement strand
CTTACCGCATGGACCGGTGAATATGACGGTGATCTGCTGGGTGAGACGCTGGCGTTTAATGTGCCGGACGGGATCACATTTAATGCTGATGCCGGCTATATGCTCGTTGATCCTGAAGCATATGCAGGTTTAGAGGAGCTTAAGACAGCGCTGGATACGGCAATAGGCAATGAAGAGCTTGAAATATATTCAGACGGCACATTCGAAGCTAAGGCGGCAACGCTTGAAACGGGTAATGTTGTGATAATACAGCTTGCGTCCGGAGCATATCACTATCTGGATGTCAGGGTCGAGGGCAAGGATGAATTCAACACTGCTTATATAAGAGAGGGCTTTGATAATGTAAAGATCAAAAATCTTGCAAACGATAAGCTTACAATACAGCTTTATGAGCCGAATGAGAGCTGTTACTCGCTTAACTCAATGACGGATATAGGCGGAAGGAGCGACAAAGCCCTCGTAATATCATCTGTTGCCGGCAAGACAGTCTCCAATACGACAAATAACGCGCCTCAGATAGACCTGAGCGATCAGTCGGGATTTACGAATGATATTGTTACGGCGGAATGTTCTCTCTGCTCAGTTGTCGATGATCCGTCAAAGCCGAATGAAGGAAATGTGCAGATAGATCTTATACAGGATAAGGATTGGAACAAAGCGTTATCCGTTGCGCTCAGGACCGATGGGTATATCTACATCAATAATGAGAATACAGGCAGGACCTTCAGAGCAAATCAGTGGTACAAGGCAGCGTTTGTTCTTGACCGTGTCGCAAAGACGGGTAGGGTATATATAAACGGTGAGCTGTTAAAGACCATAGAAGGCTTTGAATATGACAGAGCAGCTACCCGCTTCAGAGCTTCATTGGGGTTTGATCTCAGCGAAGGCGTATCAAAAAACGGCATGGGCGCGTTTGATGATTACAGGATATATACGGTGGATTATGATCCCTCAGACGATGTGATCGAGGTCGGCTTTGACGCTCCGATTAAATATATTTCAGATCTTGAGCGTATAGTTCTGACTGACGGCGCGACAAGGAAGGCTGTTACCGATGCGCTCAGAACGAATGCGGCATCAATAGAGATGTATGAGGATGACTGGTATGAGGACGCCTATGTTCTTGCAGATGACGATGTGGTAACGGAGGATAACATCCTTGTTCTGAGATCGGCAAGCGGTGAGGTGATAAAGTACATAAGAAAGGGCGAGGATATCCACACTCAAGCGGAAACACCTGCGTTTGTCGTATCAGGTGACAGGATAACGGCGAAGACTATTGTAAGCACCGTCGCTGAAAACGCAGCTCTCATTATTGCCGGGAAGGACAGCAGCGGTGTGCTCAGACAGTTAGGAGCTGCGGAGATAACCGCGCAAGGCGAGGTAGTATCAGAGCTCCAATATAACAGTGAATATACTTATACGGCGTATGTATGGTCAGGGAATATGTCTCCGATAACCGATGCGGCGTCATATAAGTCGCAATAAAATTATAAGGAAATGCACTATGAAAAACAGAGTTCTTAAAAAATATAAAAATAATCCGGTTATGTCGCCGGATAGGATGCCGATAGAGGTTTTATATACATTTAACCCCGGTGCGATATATCATAACGGCGAATATATATTGATGATGGATGTTACCACTCTTGACGATATTCACCGTCTTTGGATAGCGCGGAGCAAGGACGGATATAATTTTACAGCGGATCCGGAGCCGGTCAGGATGCCGGCGCCCGATCCGTTCCATCCGGAGATGAATACATACGATCCGCGGATAACAAAATTCGGGGATGAGTATATAATTATTTATGCAAGCGATCTTTTGCAGAACGAAGCAAGGCTTGGAATGATCAAAACGAAGGATTTTAAAAGCTTTGAGAGGATATGCACAGCGAGCGAGCTGGGCAACCGCAACGGTGCACTCTTCCCCGAAAAGTATAAGGGCTTGTATTTCAGACTGGACAGACCCTTCGGTAATGAGCTGGAGCCGTGCTCAATGTGGATGAGCTTTTCCCCTGACCTTGTATATTGGGGGAATTCAAGACCTGTGATGTATAAGGGAAAGCCCTTCAAGGACGGATTCAAAATGGGTGCAGGTGCGGTGCCGATAAAGACAGATGAAGGCTGGCTTGAGATATATCATACGGTATCTACCACATGTAACGGATTTATATACAGGCTCAAGGCATGTCTTTTGGATATTGATGAGCCCTGGAATATAATCGGATATACTGATTTTTTGCTCTGGCCCGAGCATGATTATGAAATGCGCGGCAGAGTTGCGAATGTAGTTTTCACCTGCAACGCTATTGCGGAGCCTGATGGCTCGATCAAGATATATTACGGCGCGGCCGATACAAACATTGGTCTCGCCGAGGGGAATATTAATGAGATAGTCAAGCTTTGTACAGAAGGGAAATGAAGAAAAGACGGAGGATAGATATGGACTATAGGCAGCAGATGGATCTTGCGGTACAGAAAACATATGAAAATATCGAGCGATTCACCGCGACATTTCCCAAGCCTCAGAGTACCGGATATTGGTATGAGGGGGAGAGCTGTGTGGAATGGACAAGCGGATTCTTTCCCGGGATGGAGCTTATCGCTTATGAATATACCGGAGATCCTGCTTTTTTGAAGAGCGCAAGACACCATGCAGAGATATTAAGACATAGAATAGAGAACAAAATAGCGGTAAATCATCATGATATGGGCTTTTTATATTCTCTTTCCTGTATGTCACTTTATCAGCTTACCGGCGATGAGTGTGCAAGAGAAACGGCTATCATGGCTGCGGATCAGCTCATGGAGCGCTTTAATCCTATAGGCCGCTTCATTCAGGCGTGGGGTGATATGTATGATGCATCGGCAAACAGACTCATAATCGACTGCCTTTTAAACATCCCGCTGCTGTTTCGTGCAGCGGAGCTGACGGGTGAGATGAAATACAGAGCCGCCGCGCTTGAACATCTTGATACAACGCTTAAGGTTATAATAAGAGATGATAACACCACCTACCATACCTTTTTCTTTGAGCCGGGTACCGGTAAGCCTCTGCGCGGTGAGACTGCGCAGGGCTATTCCGACAGCTCCTGCTGGGCGCGAGGTCAGTCGTGGGGTGTTTACGGTGCCGCTCTGGCATATCACTATACAAAGGATGAAAGGCTGATAGATTTCTTTGAGCGTGTTACGAGTGAGTTTATCAAGAGACTGCCTGAGGACTGTGTGCCGTATTGGGACATGATATTTACAGATGGCAGCGGTGAGCCGCGCGACACATCTGCTGCGGCGATAGCATGCTGCGGAATAGTTGAGATGAGCAAATACACCGGCTGCTCGGAATATCTGCCATATACAGATAAAATTCTGGGATCACTTGCGGAAAAATATACCTCCGCGCGTCTGGAGCATTCAAATGTGATCCTCACTGATGGAATGTATGACCGTCCCGGAGGTACTGAGCCGGAGGGGACTATATTCGGGGATTATTTTTATATGGAGGCGCTGATGCGTAAAATAAACCCCGAATGGAGGATGTACTGGTAATGAAGCTTTCAAGTAAAAAACTAAAATATAAGGAGCGATGCAATTATGAGCACACCTGTACCCAAACAATATATTCTTGACTTTGAACAGATGGGGCTTGGAATGTTTGTTCATTGGGGATTGTACTCACAGCTTGGCAGAGGCGAGTGGATATATGACTTTGAGAAGATGGAGCTTCATGACTATATGAAGCTGAAGGACACATTCACCGCAAAGGATTTTGATGCCGATAAGCTGGTGCTTACCGCCAAAAATGCGGGATTCAGGTATATAACGCTTACCACAAGGCATCATGAGGGATTTTCACTGTATGATACATGCGGACTGAATGATTTTGACGCGCCTCATTCGCCGGCAGGACGCGATTTGGTAAAAGAGTTTGTCAAAGCCTGCGATAGGCACAAAATACTGCCGGTATTCTATCATACAACACTTGACTGGTATAACAAGGATTTTGAGGACAACTTTGATAGGTATCTCGAATATCTGAAAAAAAGTGTTGAGCTCCTTTGCACTCGTTATGGTAAAATAGGCGGACTGTGGTTTGATGGCAACTGGTCAAAGCCGGAGGCGGACTGGAAAGAAAGAGAGCTGTATGCTATGATACGAGCATATCAGCCGGAGACTATGATAATCAACAACACTGGGCTTGCCGCTCTCGGCAAGGTGGGATGTGAAGAGCTCGATTCTGTCACATTTGAGAATTCTCAGGCTGCTCCGATGAATCGTGAGGGTATGAAAAAATATGTTGCGGCTGAAATGTGTCAGACGATAAATGACCATTGGGGCTGGGGAAACAACGATATTAACTACAAATCACCCGGAGAGATCATAGAAAGCCTTTGCGGCTGTCGCCGTGTGGGCGCAAACTATCTCATGAACATAGGCCCGGAGGGTCAGGGCGGGATCAATGTGTATCAGGCAGAGCTTTTAAGGCTTATAGGAAAATGGATGGATATATTCGGTGAGGCAATATATAACGGCAGACCGTACAATTCCAGAAACGACGGCAGAAGCTTTATACTAAAAAGTGTGGACGGAAGATATCTCTATATATTCGTTTACGATCTGGGAACAGTTGGTGATGTAAATGTAATAGTCGGCGGCAAGCGGACAGGGAATTATTCGTTCGGAAGAGTTACCGATAAGATCTCATCGGTAAAATGGATGGAGCCCGCATTCCGGCGCAGGGTCCATTGC
>CAMNAT010000200.1 GCA_946531785.1 uncultured Oscillospiraceae bacterium | reverse complement strand
GGCGGCTACAAGATCGTATTCTAAATAACAAAGAAATATTTATTCGGACATTTCCGCCGCGGCGCTGCCGCGGCGGGTTTTTATTTGCTAAAAATTCTGTAAGAGTTGTCTTGTTTTGCAGTTGAATTACAGGATGGATTATGTTATAATTTTAGGTATGAATAAAGGAGCGTGAAGTTTATGAAAAAGAGGATTTTATCTGCAATTTGCGCGGCGGCGATACTGCCGGGACTCAACGCACAAATGCTGAATGTGACCGCAGGCGCGGCTGTCCCATCCCTCGCCGATGAAAAAAAATGTCCCGCCTTTGTCGGCGCGGAGGGCGGCGGAATGTATACCCAAGGCGCGCGCGCGGCGGAAAATATAGAGGTATATCATGTTACAAATCTTAACGACAGCGGCGAGGGCTCGTTCCGCGACGCAGTCTCAAAGGGTGACAGGATGATAGTTGTCGATGTCAGCGGCTATATCGACCTCGCATCCAATGTAAGTATATCCCATGACAACATCACCGTACTCGGTCAGACAGCGCCGGGCGGCGGTATCTGCTTCCGCTCAAACAACATAAAGGTAAGCGCGAATAATGTTATCCTGCGCTATCTGCGCTTCCGCGTCGGCGCGCACGATGCGAACGGCAACGACACACGCGCTCAGGACGGACTGGAGATCACCGATAACTGCGAAAAGGTAATTATCGACCACTGCTCCGTATCCTGGGGTACGGATGAGAACCTTTCCGCATATGCGGTGAAGGATGTCTCCATACAGAACTCTATAATCGCCGAGGCGCTCAATCAGAGCGTTCACGACAAGGGCGAGCACAGCTATGCGGCGATATGGGGCGGCGTGAATCTGTCCGTCCACCACAACCTCATAGCAACACACAAGAGCCGCAATCCTAAGATAGGCACATCGGAGACAGTCGCAATGACTGCAGGCTATACGGATGCGGAAACGCTTGTGGACATACATAACAACATAATATATAACTGGGGCGACAAGGCGGGCTACGGCTCGGAGAACGGCGCGCGCACATATATACAAAACAACATCTACCGTCCCGGTCCGGCGACTCCATCGGGAAAGCGCACGAGAATATTTGAGCTGAGCGTCGGGCAGAAGTATGAAAAGGACATGCTCGGCTCGGTATTTGCCGCCGGAAACATAATTGATGTTGATGAAAACGACGCGGACTATAAGAGCGCGCAGCTTGTAAATGAAAACAACTATCAGGATGAAAAGCATTGCGGCGTATATGTTGACAACAAGGTATACGGCAGTGCCGATAGCTCAAATTCATTTATGGCCGCGCCGGATGAAGCATATAATGAATATGCGGCTCAATACCCCTATGAGATCGCCGCCGCGGATGATGCGCTCTATAACAGCATACTGCAAAACGCGGGAGCAACGCTCCCCCTCCGCGACGCGGTGGACGAACGCATAGTAAATAATGTTATAAGTCGCACTGCGCCTACAGGCAGCAAGGGCAGCACGGGTCTGCTTGACGATCCTACGGACGCCGCCGAGGACGGCTATGATATACGCGGCTACTGCCCGCTTGCAGCGGAAGATCGCGGTGAGGACTATGACCGCGACAAGGACGGCATAGCCGACACATGGGAAAGCAAGATGGGGCTTGATCCTTCAAACCCGACAGACAGCATAATTATAGGTCCGGACGGCTACACATGGCTTGAAATATTTGTTGAAACAGCTCTGACAAACCCTATAAATGGCGGCGGGCTTGCGGTCTCAACTGATGAGACACTGCACACGACAAACGACAGCATAACATTGAAGGCTGCATACAGCGGGGCGGTATATAAGGACGGAACGGTTACAGTCCCCGAGGGCACAAAGGGCACTGCGATAGTCTGCGGCTACGAAAACGGGATAATAAAAAACATAAAGACAGCCGAATTTGACGGCAGCCGTACAACAGCAGCGGTCGACAGCGTTGAGGGTGATATACGAGTATTCCTCTGGAACAGCCTTGAAGACATGGTACCGTTACAGAACAACGAGGCGGTATCGCAGGTTGAATTCTACTGCAACGACAAGCCGCTCGGCACTGCTGAGAACGGCGAGCTTACGACCACGCTCCCATCCGGTGATAATGTGATAACCGCAAAGGCATATATGCCCGACGGCAGCTATATTTTAAGTCCCGTTAAACACATCAGCATAAACGGCGCGGATACGCCCGCTGAATGGGCATCAGAGGACGCGGCATATGACGGCGAATGCTACACCCTCCCAAACGGGTCAAGGCTCTTTAAGGCGGCAGACAGCGACTTTAAGCTGGTAACGAAGCTTGACAGCATCACATCACTCTATGCCGGAACGGAGACCGGACTTTTCTGCGGTGAGCTGAGGCTGTATAAGACATATGACGACAGCTTTAAGCCGATCATCGGCTGCTCACAGCTCAATACCACGATCGACGGCAGGGATATATGCTATCTGGAGATCTCGCGAAGCGGCGGCAAGGTCACCGTATATGCGGGGAAAAGTCTTGCTGACCTCGAAAGCGCTCCGCTCGGAAGCTTTGACATGTCCGGCAGCGTCAATGCCGGAGCATATGTATCGGGTGTTAACACCACTGTTTCAAAGCTTTCCATGCTGCAGCTCTCAACTAAGCAGACAAGCCCGAAGGCGGCGCTGCAGCTTGACAATGTCGGAAGGCTCATAATGAACGGTGATGCTGTCGATGTCGAAATAACTCCCGACAACGGTATTCCGGTGACTGAGGTATGGCTATATCTCGGCGATACGGCTATAGCGTCAAAAGAGGTTTACATAAGTGAAAAAGATATTGTCTCCCTCCCGTTTTCAGCAGATGCGGCGGGCTTTAACAATATCACCGTTTACTGCTTTGACGCGCAGCTCGGCAGAGGCACAGACAGCCGCGCTGTATCGGTTTCACAGGAAATAAGCCCATGGATGCTTACCGACCTCGGCACAGCTGAAAACACCTATGTCAGCGTTACGCCCGACTATACATATAAGATAGGCAGCGGCAAGGACAGCACAGCTTATGTAAACCAGCTGTTCAACACCGATATGCGTATGTATTACCGAAGCCGTATGCAGAATTCGGATAAGTTCGGAGTGCTGCTGAAGGGGAACGGAAACGAGATATTCTTCGGCGGCGTCAAGGAAAGCGGTGCATATAAATACAAGCTCACCGTAAACGGTGAGGTCGTGACGGATGCTACCGATACCATAGGCGGAAGTCAGAACCAGTATTTCATAGCCGAAAAGAACGGCGGGACGGTAAATATCTACAGAACGGAAAACGGTACGACTATATATAAGACAAAAACACTCATTGCAAGCACAGATACCAACCTTGGGGATGAATACTACATGGGCTTCGTTGCCGAGGGCGGCGAACCGGACAGCGGCTGGGTGAGCCTTGAAGCCTTTGACGAAAGCGCTGTATCATGGAGCTTCGACAGCGGGCTTGACTGGCGCTGGCAGATACAGGAGGCAAATGTCCTCTCCCCTGTCTGGACAGACGAAAATGTTGTCGGGAATTTGAGCGGCAAGATGAAGCTTGCTCCAAATTCGGATTACAGCTCCGAGAGATATGTTCTGCATGAGTATCTTGTTCCGGAGGGCAACAATGTTATAACCGCATCGGCAGATGTGCTTCTAAGCGGCGAAAAGCCGGGGATGAATGTATATCTCTCGACCGGAAAGACGGACGAGGCATACAAGGTAAGCTTTGCAGAGGACGGATATATCTACACAGGCGGTGAGAACAGCGGCATAGCATACGATACGATGAAGTGGTACACCGTATCTGTTGCAGCCGATCAGGGCGCGGGAAATGAGGCGGATATACTGATAAAGGACAGTAGCGGTAAACTCGTTGCGGATGTTCCGGGAGTATCCCCCATCCATTTCCGTTCACAGCTTGACACAAAGAAGGTCGAGATCACAAACGGCATATTCTTTGAGCCGATAAGCGCAGCAAGCGGCATGTATTACATCGACAATGTAAGCGTTGATGTATCGCCGTCGAAGATACAGAAGAAGGTGCTTGCGTCGCATTTCTGGAGATTCTCGGACGAGAGCTTTGAGGGGCTAAAACTCATGGCAAACGGTACGGAGAGTGAGGTTACCGGAATACAGGACGGCAGCAAAACCATAGATGGTGAAAAGTTTACAAAGAAATTCCGCCTCGACAAAAACGGAACCGCTACAAACAAAGCCCTTATGTTTACTGTTCCGGCAGGCACAACAGATGTTACTATATACGCGGCATCCGCAAACAGCTCACAAACGCGGACTCTGCATATTTATGACAGCAAAACAGATCAGAGTGTAAGCGTTCTTTCTGCAACAACGCTGAACTACACCTTTGAAAACGATACAGATACCGCGATCACGCTTTATGCGGATACGCAGATAGATGTGTTTGGAATAAGCTATGAAACATATGAATATGTGACGACAGAATAAAAGAATCCCCCGCGAAAAATCGCGGGGGATTCTTTTATTCATTATCATACAGTCCTACGCTGAAATAGCGCTCGGCGGTGTCCGGCAGAATGGTGACAACACGCTTGCCCTTGCCTAAAAGCTTTGCCATGCGAAGCGCCGCGCATACATTTGTGCCGCTCGAAATGCCGCACATGATGCCTTCCTTTGACGCGAGCATCCTTGTGGTCTCGATAGCCTCGTCATCGGTCACGATCTCTATCTTGTCGATCAGCTTCTGATCCAGTATCGGCGGTATCAGTCCG
>CAMNAT010000199.1 GCA_946531785.1 uncultured Oscillospiraceae bacterium | reverse complement strand
CCCATAGCATTAAAAAGAGTCGTATATGCCGGCGCGGACGAGCTGAAGGCACTATCCGGTATTGCTGAGAAGACCGGGCTGAATGCGCATGACCGTATAAGACGGAAAGAGGGATATTTAGAAGCGGCAAAGGATGGCGAGCTGGATTTTGGCGGAGTGTGCTTCAGGCTTGGAGAGCCTCGTACACGGTATGAAATATCGGAAACGGATCTTGCAAGAATAAAGACTGTGATAAAGGATGCAAGATTTCAGGCTGATGTTGTGTTGATATCTGTGCATTCACATCAAACCGAGGATGGTGACAAGGAGATCGTTCCTGAGTTCCTTTCCGGATTTGCCCATGCGTGTATAGATGCAGGCGCTCATGCGGTTATCGGACACGGTCCGCATCTTTTGAGACCGTTTGAGATATATAAAGGGCTGCCTATCTTTTATTCGTTAGGCAACTTTATAATGCAGCTTGAAAACTGCCCCATAGTTCCTTATGATTATTATGAAAAATTTGGGCTCACTCCCGATGCGGGGATATATGAGGTGTTTAAAAAGCGTACAAAGGATTTCACAGTAGGCTTGCAGCGACAAAGGGAGATGACACAAAGTGTTATCCCGTGCTTTGAAATAAGGGATGGAAATCTTAAAGCCCTTGAATTTATGCCTGTTGAACTGGGATTTGGCATGCCACATTCCGGATTCGGATGGCCAAGAGCGGCAAAAGATGATGTGATAATAAAAAGACTTTATGAAATGAGTACTATATAAAGATATATGAAAATTACTGAGCTTGATTTAAAAAACATAAAAAACGAATACAGACCCATACCGTTCTGGAGCTGGAACGAAAAGCTTGACACAGCGGAAACGGCTGAGCAGGTATGCGTGATGCATAATGCGGGTATAGGCGGGTTTTTCATGCATGCCCGCGGAGGCTTGCAGACGGAGTATATGGGTAAGGATTGGTTTAACAATGTCCGTGCCGCGATCGATGAGGGCAAAAAGCTGGGTATGCGGTCATGGGCGTATGATGAAAACGGTTGGCCGTCCGGCTTTGGTAATGGCGAGGTCAATGGCTTAGGGCTTGAATATCAGCAGAAGTATCTGAGGATGTCTGATACCGAGCCATTAGAAAATGTGATATGCAAAGCCGGGGAGCACTGGTTTTATTTTGATGTGAATCCGTTTTATGTGGATACGCTTGATAAAAATGTAATAAAGGAATTTATAAAAACGGCATATGAGCCGTATTATGAGCGTTTTGGAAATGAGATAGAAGGCTTTTTCACGGATGAACCGCAGATCTCGCGGGATGGCATTCCGTGGAGCTTTGTATTTATGGATGAATATAAGGCAAGATATAACGATGACCTGTACCCTCATCTGGAGGAGCTGTTTTTGGCTGTCGGCGATTACCGCAGAACAAGAATAAGATTCTGGAAGATGGTAACAGACCTGTTTTCAAGCGCTTTCATGAAGCAAATATACGACTGGTGCGACAAGCGAGGTCTGAAGCTTACGGGGCATCTGGTGCTTGAAGAAGACCTGATAACTCAGCTTACAACGAACGGAGCGTGTATTGCGCATTATGAGTATTTTCATATACCCGGCATGGACTGGCTGGGCAGACCTGTATATAACTGTCTTACGGCTCGTCAGGTGTCGTCTGCTGCGGAGCAGCTTGGGAAGGAAGCGGTGCTGTCAGAGACCTTTGCTTTATGCGGACATAACGTAAGCTTCGCCGAGCTGAAGGGTATATATGAATGGCAGATGGTGCGTGGCATTGACCTTTTGTGTCCTCATCTTGAGGGGTATTCTCTGCGCGGCATCCGCAAGCGTGATTATCCTCCGGCTATGTATTATCAGCAGCCGTGGTGGAGCGAATATGATAAACTTATAAACGGTCTGTCACGCGAGGGAATGATATTGCGTGAGGGACATAAAAATGTAAGTGTCCTGCTTGTTCATCCGCAAACATCTGCATGGGTGTTATTTGATAATGACAAAAATACGGGACTTGATAAACTGAATGCTGAGTTTTTAAACGCGGTCGAGCAGCTTGAACGAAAGCATATAATGTTCCATCTCGGTGATGAGACTATCATGGAGCGGCACGCAAAAGTTGTAAACGGCAAAATATTGATTGGACAGCAATGCTACGATAAGGTCATTATATCATATTGCCGTGAGCTTTTGCCGTCCACAATGGCGTTGCTTGACGAGTATAAAAAGCAGGGTGGAGTGTTATGCGGGATAGCAGATATTCCGTGTGTTGATATAGTCAATGAAGATAGAATAACATATACATCGCGCAGCTTTGACGACTGCACAGTACATTATTTTGTAAACAGTACTCCTGACCGTAAAACAGTAAGGATAAACGCAGTAGGAAAGAGAATTGATCTCTATACAGGTGAGCTGTATGATTTTCAAGGTATACATGAGTTTGAGCCTTGGGGAAGTCTTATGCTTCTGGATGACGGAGAAATGCCGGAGCATAGGAAGAGAGCAAAGGAAACTGCGGCGGCACTTTCCGGTTTATTCACTGTAGATAAAGACACAGTGAACGCTCTTACGTTTGACAGATGCGACTACTACTTTGATGGCGTTTTGCAGGAGAAGGACGGGTATGTTTTAAATATATGCGAAAGAGCGAATGCGCTTGAACACTGTGTTAAGATACATCAGGATTATCATGTGCGCATTGACTGTGTACCTCAAAGTCTGTTTCTTGTGTGTGAAACACCTGAGAAATTCAGGATAAGCGTGAATGGCAAAGAGCTGTGCCGCAGCGCGGATGGCTGCTACAGAGATAAGAGTTTCAAAAAAATCAATATACATGATATGATCCGTGAGGGGGATAACACCATATCCTTTGACTGTGACTTTGTTCAGCGTGATGAGTTATATAAAAATCTCAGAAACGCGCAGGTGTTTGAGAGTGAAAAGAATAAGCTCTCCTATGACATGGAGATAGAGCCGATCTATCTTATCGGCAGCTTTAGTGTAAAAACAAACGGACAATGGCAGAAGCTTGATAAGGATGCCGTACGCTACAAAGGATATTTTGTTATAGATCGGTTGCCGGAGAGTATAGACCTTAAAAATATCGAGAGACAGGGTTTCCCGTTCTTTTGCGGAGAGCTTACCCTTGATGGCGAAATAGATATAGAAGGCGATGAGCCTGTGTTAGAGCTTGATATGAAGGGCGTAAATGCCATCAGGCTTGAAATTGGCGGTTTAACTAAAACCATGCTTACCGATAATAAAATATCACTTCGTGATTGCGAGAGAGGCAGACAAAAATTGAAGCTTACACTGGTAAACAATCTCCGTAACCTGCTTGGGCCTCATCACCTGGTCGAAGGTGAATGTCAGAATGTCGGTCCGTTCTCCTTCTATAAGGAGAGCTGTATCTGGAACGACAATGCGGAGGCTGCATGGGATGACGATTATTGCTTTGTCAGCTTCGGATGCAAAGAAAAGGAATGATGATATATGATATACAATAATATAGAGATATATAACATTGAAGAGCTTATGCAGAATACTGACGGAAGCGTATCCTGGCTGCGTATACCGCAGAATGTATTTGATGTGCTTGAAAACAAAGAGCAGGGGCAGAATATGGCGCGAAACAGTACAGGTGTAGAGCTGCGGTTTGTTCTCAAGGGTGATAAAGCGGTGATACGCATGTCCGCTGATTTCGGCGGTAGATTCCATGTGTACCGCGGCGGCGTTCAGGGAGGATGGTATGATCATGAAGGTGATAAGAACATAGAAAATGCGCCTAAGGATTTCGTGATCGAACGCAGCGCATCGCCGGAAAGAGTAAAAATAATAAACGACAGCTCCGGCTATGACTGGGACAGCGAGGTGATCCGCGTTATATTTGACAAGGGTAGGATCAGGCTGTTCGATATATCGGGCGATATTGATCCGCCCCGAAAGGAGCAGTATCCTGAAAAAACTCTGCTCTGCTATGGATCTTCGATTACGCATGGATCAAACGCTCTTGATATGTCCCATTCGTGGGCAGCGGTTGTCGCGCGGGAACTGAATATGGATGTGAGGAACTTAGGCATGGCGGGAAGCTGCGCCATGGAGCCGGAGTTTGCAGAATATATAGCAAGCGAGGGCGAAAAGGGCAGATGGGATGTTGCAATACTTGAGCTTGGTATAAATGTTCTCGGATGGGATGATGAGAAGATATTTGATTGTGCGGGAAATATGATAAAGCAGGCAGCGGGCAGAAATCCGCAAAAGCCTGTGTTTGTTGTTTCGCCGTTTTATTACGGTGCTGAGCTGCTGGATAATTGCAGACATGGAGAGAGGTGGCGCAGGCTGCTGAAGCAGATCACCGCCGGGCTTGCATATCCGAATGTGACATATATAAACGGACTTGATATCATAGACAATATATCGTATATGTCAGCAGATGAGGTGCATCCTAATATTTACGGTATGGCAAAAATCGCAGAGAGAATGACTGATATTTTAAAGAATAACGGCTGTATTTAAGACGGAATACGGCAAGGGTATGAGTATGATAGTGTGAGGGTTACATAGCTTTGATCTCTATGATGATGCTATGGTGCCGATAGCAGTGTGATTATTCTTGTTATTCTATCTTGACAAGTCTACTGCATTAGGTTATAATAATCATATGGTTATCCGCATAAGCACGCCGTTTGTTATCAGTGTTGATAACAAAATGATAACAGAAGCGTGAGAAGGGTGGATAATATGGATATAATAAATAATCAATATTACGATAAATAATACCGACAATATTTCTTAAACAGAATCAGTTAAGAATTATTG
>CAMNAT010000198.1 GCA_946531785.1 uncultured Oscillospiraceae bacterium | reverse complement strand
AAATTTATTTTTCCGGTACATATTGTTTTTTGTAAAAAAGTGTGATAAAATATACATAATAAGATAAAATTGAGGTAAGTATGCAATGGAATTGAAGGATAAATATACTATAGATGACCTGATCGCGATAGTCGCGCGGCTGCGTCAGCCCGACGGCTGCCCGTGGGATAAGGTGCAGACGCATCAGTCGATCAAAAAGAGTATGATCGAGGAGACCTATGAGGCGATCGACGCGCTCGATTTCGGCACCGATCACGACTTTGCCAATGAGCTCGGCGATGTGCTTCTGCAGGTGGTGTTCCACGCGCAGATCGCCTCCGAGCGCGGCGCGTTTGACTTTGACGATATCTTAAAGGAGATCTGCGACAAGCTCATAACCCGCCATACGCATGTTTTCGGCGCCGACCACGCCGGCAACGAGACCGAGGCGCTTGCCAACTGGGAGAAGAACAAGAAAAAGGAAAAGAAGATAAGCACATATACCGGAGTCTTAAAGGATGTGCCGCAGTATCTTCCGGCGCTGATGCGCGCGGAGAAGATACAGAAGAAGGCGCGCGGCTTCGGCTTCGACTGGGACGACATCGACGATGTTTTCGCAAAGGTCACCGAGGAGCAGGAGGAGCTTCGCCAAGCCTATAAAGAGGGCGACGCGGCGCATATCCGCGAGGAGTACGGCGATCTTTTGTTCTCGGTCGTGAACCTCGGAAGATTTCTGGACACCGACCCGGAGACCTCGCTCACCGCGGCGTCGAACAAGTTCATAACGCGGTTTTCAAGGCTTGAGGAAAAGGCAAAAGCCGAGGGTAAGGATATAGAGAAGATGACGCTTTCCGAGCTTGACGAGCTCTGGAACGCGGTAAAGGAGTGATACGCCGTGATCATGGATCTGCATAACCATACGGTGTACAGCTATGACGGGCAGAACTCGCCCGAACAGATCATTGAGAACGCGATAGAGAACGGAGTCGATGTCATCGGCATCACCGATCACCAGTTCTCGATCGGGAGACGGATGGGGGAGTATATAAAAAAGCTTTCGGACTGCAGGGAAAAATACTCCGGCAGGATAAGGGTGCTTCTGGGGCTTGAGATAGGCACGCGCCCGAGGCCGGACGATCTCTTTACCCAGGATATACGGGGACTTGACTATGTGCTGTTCGAGAGCCTTGACGACTACCGCGCAATGGACTTTTTCGAGTTCGCGTCGTGGCGGCACAGGTTCGACTGCCCGGTGGGGCTGGCGCACTGCGATATATTTAAAATGGGCGAGATGTACGGCGTGGATATGCCAAGAGTTCTCAAAAAGGAGAATATATTCTGGGAGCTTAACACCTCCGGCAACTACAGCTGCTATTACGACTTTCTGACGAACCGCAAAAAGCGCGACGCGCTGCGCTCTGCGGGCGTGGGCGTGAGTGTCGGCTCTGACACGCACGCGCTCTATGAATACCGGCATCCGCAGCTCGTCCGCGCGAACGAGCTTCTGGAGTCGGAGGGCTTTTTAAAGCCGTTCAATATTTTTAAGTAATAAGTAAGTGGGGGTAAAAACTATGAAGAAGAGGACACTAAGCGCATTCCTTGCGGCATCGATGCTCATTATGGCGGTGCCCGCTATGGCGGCGGAGCCTGTGAGCGGAGAGCTTAGCGAGGAGGTAACATGGACGATCGATGAAAACGGTCTCCTGACCATTGAGGGGTCGGGCGCGGCAGAGGCGCAAACGGGCATGGAAAGCCCGTTCAAAAACAATAAGGACATAACCGGCATCGTTATGGACGAGCATATCACCGCCATCGGCGACAGGCTGTTTGAGGGCTGCACCGCGCTTGTAAGCGTTGACCTGTCAGAGAATGTCGAGAGGATAGGCGATTTTGCGTTTTCGGGCTGCACCTCGCTTTTGGGCATAGAGCTTAATGAATCGCTCGGCAGCTTGGGCAGAGATGCGTTTTCCGGCTGCACTGCGCTCCAGTCGATAGATGTGGACGCAGAGAACGCCACCTTCACCTCCGAGGACGGGGTCTTGTATGACGACGACAAGTCCGAGCTTATAAGATTCCCATCGGCAAAGATCGTGGAGAGCTTTGCAGTGCCGTATTCGGTGGTGCAGATAGATGATCACGCGTTTGAGGACTGCGCGCATATCGGCGCGATGGATATACCGGGCAGCGTTTCTTCTATAGGCGCACAGCCATGGTATTATCTTTCGGAGCTGAAGGAGATAAATGTCGGGCAGGACAGCACGATCTTCTCATCAAAGGACGGCGTGCTCTATGATAAGGAAAAGCGGACGCTCATTTCCGTTCCGCCCGCATATAATGCGGAGGAGCTGTATATACCCGAGACCGTGAGGGAGATTGCTCCCGGCGCGATCTGCATGACGAAGAAGCTGAAAAAGATATATGTCCCCGCAAGTGTTAAAACAGCGGGCATGGATGCGTTCTCGGACAATTTCGCGCTCACCGATATATACTATGAGGGCAGCGATGCGGAATGGGCTGTGCTCTATCCCGAGGACGGCTTCTATTCGACCAACAGCGGCGTTGTGAATATCGATATCCACACCAACGCGAGGGTGATAGAGGAGCCGGAGATCAAGGCGGAATATGTCGATATCCCCGCCGATGCGTGGTATTATGAGTATGTTAAGTTCGCGATCGACACCGGGATCATCGACGGCATTACGGAGACGGAGTTCAGACCGGACGAGGATATAACCCGCGCGGCGTTCATAACCGCGGTTTACAGGCTTGAGAATATGCCGGAGATAAATACGGAAAACAAATTCGGCGATGTGGCAGATGACGCGTACTACCGCGACGCGGTCGTATGGGGCAGCGAGAACGGGATCATCAACGGAGTTTCGGATACCGAGTTCGAGCCGGACGAGCGGATCACGCGCGAGCAGCTCGCGACAATGATATACCGCTATGTCAGATTCAAGGGCGAGCCGGGACTGACCGGCAGCGGCATAGGGCTTGACTATATAGATGCGGATTCGATATCGGAATACGCATATGAGCCGGTCCTGTGGTGCTCGATGAACGAGATCATCGGCGGCTTTGACGACGGCACCGTCCGTCCGCAGGGCAACACCACCCGCGCCCAGGCAGCGGCGATACTGATGAGACTGAACGAGCGATAAAGACAAGCGGCAGCCCGACGGGCTGCCGCTTCGCTTTTATTGCCAACTTAGATTTTGTCAAATCAATTATTCAGCGTCCTCTGCTATCTTAGCCTGTGCCGCCGCAAGTCTTGCGATCGGAACTCTGAACGGTGAGCATGAAACATAGTTAAGACCGATCTTGTGGCAGAACTCAACTGAGGTCGGGTCGCCGCCGTGCTCGCCGCAGATACCTACATGCAGCGACGGACGAACCGACTTGCCGAGGTCGATAGCCATCTTCATGAGCTTACCGACACCGCTCTGGTCGAGCTTAGCGAACGGATCGTTCTCGAATATCTTCTTGTCATAGTATGCATCGAGGAACTTGCCCGCGTCATCACGCGAGAAGCCGTAGGTCATCTGTGTGAGGTCGTTTGTACCGAAGCAGAAGAACTCAGCCTCCTTTGCGATCTCGTCAGCTAAGAGCGCAGCTCTCGGGATCTCGATCATCGTGCCTACCTCATACTTGAGGTCAACGCCTGCAGCCTTGATCTCATCGTCAGCAGTCTTAACGACTACATCCTTAACGAACTTGAGCTCCTTGATGTCGCCTATGAGCGGGATCATGATCTCCGGAACTATCTTCCAGTCAGCATGCTTCTTCTGAACATTGATAGCCGCGCGGATAACAGCAGCTGTCTGCATCTTTGCGATCTCCGGATATGTTACAGCCAGACGGCAGCCGCGGTGGCCCATCATCGGGTTGAACTCGTGGAGCGAGTCGATGATAGCCTTGATCTCCTCAACTGTCTTGCCCTGAGTCTTAGCAAGTGCCGCGATATCCTCTTCCTCTGTCGGAACGAACTCGTGCAGCGGGGGATCGAGGAATCTGATCGTTACAGGGTTGCCCTCGAGCGCCTCATAAAGAGCCTCGAAGTCTGCCTGCTGCATCGGGAGGATCTTAGCGAGAGCTGCCTCTCTCTCCTCAACTGTGTCTGAGCAGATCATCTCTCTGAACGCGTCTATTCTGTTGCCCTCGAAGAACATGTGCTCTGTACGGCAAAGGCCTATACCCTCTGCGCCGAGCTCTCTTGCCTTCTTAGCGTCTGCCGGAGTATCGGCATTCGTTCTTACCTTGAGAGTTCTGTACTTGTCAGCCCAGCCCATGATGCGGCCGAAGGTGCCGGCGATCGTAGCGTCAACTGTCGGGATAACACCGTCATAGATGTTGCCTGTTGAGCCGTCTATCGAGATATAGTCGCCCTCGTTATATACCTTGCCTGCAAGCTCGAACTTCTTGTTAGCCTCGTCCATCTTGATATCGCCGCAGCCTGATACGCAGCATGTACCCATACCGCGCGCAACAACTGCCGCGTGTGATGTCATACCGCCGCGGACTGTAAGGATACCCTGTGAAGCCTTCATACCCTCGATATCCTCAGGTGAGGTCTCCAGTCTTACGAGAACTACCTTCTCGCCTCTTGCGCCCCACTCCTTAGCGTCGTCAGCTGTGAATACTACCTTACCGCAAGCAGCACCGGGCGATGCGCCGAGAGCCTTTGCAACAGGTGTTGCAGCCTTGAGTGCCGCCGGATCGAACTGCGGGTGGAGAAGTGTGTCGAGGTTACGCGGATCGATCATAGCTACTGCTTCCTGCTCGGTCTTCATGCCCTCGTCAACGAGGTCGCATGCGATCTGAAGAGCAGCCTGAGCTGT
>CAMNAT010000197.1 GCA_946531785.1 uncultured Oscillospiraceae bacterium | reverse complement strand
GCGAGGGCAAGCTCAAGCGCACAGCAAAGAGCGGCACGCGCGAGGTGTACTATCAATATATCGCAGCGCCGGGATGCCGGGGTTGTATACATGTATCATGTATATCGTGCGGAAAGACATATCACCTCGACAATACGGAGGCGGAAAAACTGGTAAACAGCATTGCGGCGCACGACGGCTTTACAATAAGCCGGTCGGACACGGTGTTATACGGCACATGTGCCGAATGCCGGGAGGTAGATAATAAATGAAAAGAATGATCGCGCTCATACTGGCGCTTATAGGTATCGTCGCGGCTGTATCCGGCTGCGGCGGAGTGAAAAGGAAGGATAACCGGCTCAGCATCGTCACGACGATCTACCCTGAATACGATTGGGTGAGAGAGATAGCGGGTGATAAGGCAGATATAACGCTTCTGCTCGATAACGGCGTGGATATGCACAGCTATCAGCCGTCGGTGAATGATGTAATGAAGATATCGAACGCGGATGTGTTCATCTATGTCGGCGGCGAGTCCGATTCCTGGGTGGAGGACGCGCTTAAAGAGGCGGTGAATAAGCATATCAGGCCGCTGAGCCTTATGGATACACTGGGCAATAAAGCAAAGCTTGAGGAAGCGCTGCCGGGCACGGATAAGAAGGACGAGAAGACCGAATATGATGAGCATGTATGGCTGTCGTTAAAGAACGCAAAGCTTTTCTGTGACGCTATTGCAGAGACTCTCGCAAATGCTGATACCGAAAATGCGGCGTTGTATCGCGAAAATGCCGATAAGTATATTTCAAGGCTCGAGGCGCTTGATAAGGAATATGCGGATACGGTAAGAAGTGCGGAGTACAAAACTTTGCTTTTCGGCGACAGATTCCCATTCAGGTATCTGACCGATGATTACGGGCTTTCTTACTATGCCGCATTTGACGGCTGCGAGGCTGAGACCGAGGCCAGCTTTGAAACTGTGGCGTTCCTTGCAAGAAAGCTTGACGAGCTGGAGCTGCCCGCGATAATCAAGATAGACAATTCTGATGAAAAGCTTGCGCGCACTATTGTGGATAACACAAAAACAAAGAATCAGAAAATAGTAACGCTCAACTCCATGCAGTCAACGGGCACAGCTGACGGTAACGGCTATATAGAGATAATGCAGCAGGATCTTGACGCGCTCAGGCAGGCTTTGAACAGCGAGACAAACGGAGGATGAAATGGCACTTTTGACGTGTAAAAACCTGAAGCTGGGCTATGAAACAGGCGTTGTTATAGACGATCTGAGCTTTACGGTGAATAATGGCGACTATTTATGTATAGTCGGCGAAAACGGCTCCGGCAAGACTACTCTTATGAAGACTCTGTTGGGGCTTCACAGCCCCATAAGCGGCAGCGTTGCGACCGGTGACGGGCTCCGGCACGATCAGATAGGGTATCTGCCGCAGCAGACCGTTGTGCAGCGTGATTTCCCTGCAACGGTATGGGAGATAGTCCTCTCGGGCTGCCAGAACAGATGCGGGATGCGTCCGTTCTATAACAAGGAAGAAAAAAGGCTTGCGATGAAAAATATCGTCCGCATGGGGCTTGGCGAGCTCACAAAGCGATGCTATCGCGAGCTTTCCGGCGGTCAGCAGCAGCGGGTGCTGCTCGCGCGTGCGCTGTGCGCAACGCAGCAGCTTATATTGCTCGATGAGCCTGTATCGGGGCTTGACCCGAAGGTAACGGCGGATATGTATTCGCTCATAGATGATATAAACAAAAGGGATGGGATAACTGTTATAATGATATCCCATGATATGAACGCGGCTGTGGAATATGCCAGCCATATCCTGCATATTGGCGACAGGATATTTTTCGGGACAACAGCGGAATATATAAGGAGCGGCATAGGCTTTGCCGGCGGTAAAGGGGGCGGGATGGATGCTTGATAAGCTCATGATGTCACTTCAGTTCCCGTTTGTGCAGTACGCGCTGATCGTCGGAGTGCTTATCGCGCTCTGCTCCGCGCTGCTTGGTGTGACGCTGGTCCTGAAGCGGTTCTCTTTTATCGGTGACGGGCTTTCGCATGTCGCGTTCGGCGCAATGGCGATAGCTGCGGTGCTTAATTTATCAAATGAGCTGCTGCTCGTGCTGCCGGTGACTGTGGTATGCGCGGTGCTGCTTCTGAGAACGGGAAAAAACACAAAGATAAAGGGCGATGCGGCGATTGCTATGATATCAGTCGGCGCGCTTGCTATCGGCTATCTTATAATGAATCTGTTCTCGACCTCGACAAATCTTACCGGCGATGTATGCTCAACGCTCGTCGGCTCGGTGTCGATACTTACGCTTACTCCTGCCGAGGTGTGGCTGTGCGTGATATTGTCCATTGCGGTGATGGTTATTTTCGTGCTGTTCTATAATAAGATATTTGCCGTGACCTTTGACGAGAGCTTTGCAAAGGCAACGGGAACGAAAACAGATGCGTATAATCTGCTCATAGCCGTAATAATAGCGGTAATAATAGTGCTTGCGATGAATCTGGTAGGCTCTTTGCTTATCTCGGCACTCATAATCTTCCCGGCGCTCTCGGCGATGCGCGTATTCAAAAGCTTCAAGGCGGTCACCATCTGCTCGGCGGTGCTGTCTGTAATATGCGCGCTTACCGGACTGATGATCTCAATACTTGCAGAAACTCCTGTCGGATCGACTATAGTTGCCGCGGACATTGTGGCGTTTGCAGTATTCTGGATAGCCGGCTCAATAATGAACAGGGCGTAAATGGCTATTGACATTTTATAAACAATATAGTACAATAAATCTAAATCACGAAAGGATGAATAAAATGAACAGAAGATTTTTTACTTCGGAATCTGTAACAGAGGGACATCCCGACAAGATATGCGATCAGATCTCCGATGCGATATTAGATGAGATACTCAAATGCGACCCGACCGCGCGCGTGGCGTGCGAAACGACCTGTACAACGGGAGTTATATCGATAATGGGCGAGATAACCACAAGCTGCTATGTGGACTTTCCGAAAACCGCAAGACAGGTAGTGCTTGATATAGGATATAACCGCGCGAAATTCGGCTTTGACGGTACGACCTGCGCAGTTATAACCTCGATAGATGAGCAGTCACCGGATATCGCGCAGGGCGTGAACGACGGCTACGAAAACCGCGAGGGCGGCGATACCGACAGCGGCAACAGCACCGGCGCGGGTGATCAGGGAATGATGTTCGGCTATGCGTGTGACGAAACACCGGAGCTTATGCCTATGCCGATCTCACTTGCGCATAAGCTTGCAAAGAAGCTCACCGAGGTGAGGAAGGACGGAGTGCTCGATTATCTTCGCCCGGACGGCAAAACTCAGGTGACTGTCGAGTATGAGGACGGTGTTCCGGTGCGTGTTGATACAATAGTAGTGTCAAGCCAGCATTCGCCGGATGTCGCGATAGAAAAGCTGAGGGAGGATATCATCCGCGAGGTCATAATACCGACAATACCCGCGCAGCTTATCGATGAAAAGACAAAGTATTTCATAAACCCGACAGGACGCTTTGTTGTAGGCGGACCTAACGGCGACAGCGGACTCACGGGCAGAAAGATAATAGTGGATACCTACGGCGGCTATGCGCGCCACGGCGGCGGCGCATTTTCTGGCAAGGATCCCACCAAGGTCGACAGGAGCGCGGCATATGCAGCGCGCTGGGTCGCAAAGAATATAGTTGCGGCAGGGTTTGCAAAGAAGTGCGAGGTACAGCTTGCGTATGCCATAGGCGTTGCGAAGCCGGTATCTGTAATGGTAGATACCTTCGGCACAGGTACAGTCAGCGAGAACGAGATAGAGAGGGCGGTGTCGGAGGTATTCGACCTGAGACCGTATGCTATCATAGAGCAGCTTGATCTCAGAAAGCCGATCTACCGTCAGCTTGCCGCATACGGCCATATGGGGCGCGAGGATCTCGGCGTTTTATGGGAAAAGACCGATAAGGTAGATGCGTTGAAAAAGGCGATAAATAAATGATAATTGTCCGGGCTTTTAAAGCCCGGATTTTTTGTTCAAAAAACAGATATATTTTTTTTGAACAACACTAAATTTTATATTGTGTATTTTGCGGAAATATTATATAATATAAACAAAATATTGTGTATTGAAATAGAAAAAGTGTAAAAGTTTTACAAAGGTGGGTTGTGTATGATGGGGGAATTTAAGAAAGCAGTCTCAGCTTTGGTATCGGCTGCTGTGGCGGCGTCTGTATTTTCGGCATTTGCCGTGCCGGCAAGTGCGAATGTGACAAAGTGCTCAAATGACTGGGAAGCTGCCGAAACGACGGGATTCACTGGCGTTGCAAGAAGTACATCAGCATTGGCAACAGGGATAGGAAGCAACACAGGGACCTCGGTCATGATGCAGAATGACGGTACTGGCGGACAAGGTACGCAAAGGATGAGCTTTGACGCTGCTACAGGAAATAAGGTATATATAGCGTACGACATCTATTTTACCAATCAAGCCGGCTCAAAATATGTTGCAGTCGGTTCCGATTTAGGCAGAATGGGCACGGATAGTTATAATGATATAGTGACAGAGACAGGTATAGCAGTGGCGTTGCAGAATTACACCGGCGGAACCGTTTATGTCAATGAGACAAATACAGGCATTGCAGCACAACAGTGGCTGAAGGTTTCAGCAGTTGCCGATCTCGACACCAAAAAGGCCGCGGTAACAATAATTCCGGAAACGGGTGCAGCATACAGCAATACTGTTGATTTTATGGATAGCTCAATTTCAAATATCAACACTATAACTCTTAATGCGTACATAAAATCAGCCAATCCTGCGCTGTACCTTGATAATTTCAGCGTAAGTGTTCCGGAG
>CAMNAT010000196.1 GCA_946531785.1 uncultured Oscillospiraceae bacterium | reverse complement strand
CGCCTGCCGCAGCCGAGCCTACCGCTGTTGCCGGGATAACATGCAAGGGATCTGCCGCCGCGAACGGGATAGCGCCCTCTGTTATGAAGCACATGCCCATGATATAGTTGGATATCGTTGACGCTCTCTCAGCCTTGGTGAAGCGGTTCTTGAAGAATGTGGTAGCAAGAGCGATGCCTATCGGCGGAACCATACCGCCGATCATTACAGCCGCCATGATGTCATAGTTGCCGTTTGCAATAGCCATTGTACCGAATACATATGCAGCCTTGTTGATCGGGCCGCCCATATCTATAGCCATCATCGCACCAAGGACGATACCGAGAACTACCTTTGATGTGCCGCCCATAGCGTTGAGCATGTTAGCAAGACCTGTGTTTATGACACCGATCAGCGGATTGAAGATGAACATCATCAAAGCGCCTATGATGAAGATACCGAAGAGCGGATACAGAAGGATCGGCTTGATACCGTCCATGCTCTGGGGCAGCTTTGAGAATGCCTTCTTTAACAGGAGCACGATATAGCCTGCAACAAAGCCGGCTACAAGAGCGCCCAGGAAGCCCGAAACGGTGTTGCCGGATGCGCCGAAGATAGTGTTCTGCAGGAAGCCGTTGAAGCCTGTGTATGTCAGCTCCTGACCGTCAGCATTCACCCATTCCAGAACAGCGTTGCCGTTTGCGGCAAACACACCGCCGACAAAGCCGACTGCAAGTCCGGGACGGTCTGCGATCGAATATGCGATATAGCCCGCGAGCACCGGAAGCATGAGCCCGAATGCCGCCTCGCCTATGGTCTTGAAGAATGCCGCTATCGGCAGGTTCTTACCGAAGTTTGCCGGATTTATGCTGAAATTATCGAACAGGAACGCCAACGCGATCAATATACCGCCGCCGATAACGAACGGGAGCATATGCGAAACGCCACTCATAAGGTGCTTATAGAACGAATGGCCTATTCCGTCGCCGCTTGATGCCGGAGCAGAATCCTCCGAGCCTGTCGCCGCGAATACCGGAACGTCACCGGATATAGCGCGCTTTACAAGCTGGTCAGCCTTGCTGATACCGTCAGATACCTGCACCTGTATGACCTTCTTGCCCGCAAAGCGGTCTACCGGCACCTTTGTGTCAGCCGCAACTATGATGCAGTCAGCCTCTTTTATATCAGCATCCGTAACTACATTCTTAGCTCCCGATGAGCCTCTTGTCTCTACCTTGATCGAGCAGTTGTTTGCGACAGCAGCCTTTTCAAGCGCCTCTGCCGCCATATATGTGTGCGCTATACCCGTAGGGCATGCCGTAACGGCTATCAGCTTGCACTTTGCTCCCTCTACCTCTGCGCCGTAGTTGTCGATGCCGCGGCTCTCCTCGTCCGCGTCGTCGATTATCTTTAAGAACTCGTCAACATCCTTCGCATTGCGGAGACTGTTTGAAAAGCTCTCATCCATCATCATTACCGACAGCTTGCCGAGAACATCAAGGTGCACATTCTCCTTTGTGTTCGGCGCGGCGATAAGGAATATAAGCGATACCGGCTCGCCGTCGAGCGCGTCGAAATCCACTCCGTCCTTAATTACCATTGCCGCAAGACCCGGCTTATTTACCGCGTCGCACTTAGCATGCGGGATAGCGATACCCTCGCCGATACCCGTTGAGCCCTCTTCCTCTCTTGCAAACACGCGTGCCTTATACGCGTCCTTGTCGTTGATCTTGCCGCTTGCGCACATCAGCTCCACCATCTTTTCGATAGCATCCTGCTTTGACGATGCAGCCCCGTTTACATTGATCGAACGGCGATCAAGCAATTCTGTGATCCTCATATGTGTTCCTCCTTGTATTATAGATTTTATTTGATTACTTTATTATATTAATTCAAATGAATTATATACTTTTTCTATCTCCGGCTTTGTTGCCAAAACCTCTGAGAATGCGCTCGCGCTGCCCGAGGACAGCCCCATCTTGAACGCGTGGGCATATTCATGCTTCTCACACCATCCGGCAATGAAGCCCGCTACCATCGAGTCGCCCGCGCCTACGGAGTTTACGACCTTGCCCTTGGGCGCCTCGCTCTTTAAAACCTCGCCGTTTTCGGCAACGAGCACCGCACCCTCGCCCGCCATGGAGATCAGGACATTTCTCGCGCCCTTCTCCTGCAGCTTCTTCGCATACGGTACTACCTCCTCTCGCGTTTTGAGCGTCACGCCGAATATCTCACCCAGCTCATGGTTATTGGGCTTTATGAGAAACGGCTTATACGGCAGCACATTCATGAGAAGATCGCGCGTAGCGTCCACCGCGATCATTATATCGCGATCGGATAGCATCTTCATAATATCGCTGTACAAGGAATCCGGCAGCGAATGCGGGATGCTTCCGGCAAGGACTAAGATATCCCCGTCCTTTAAGCCATTGAGCTTGCCTAGCAGCTCATCGAGCGCCTCCTTGTCGATATCCGGTCCCTTGGCATTGATCTCGGTCTCATTGTCAGCCTTTATCTTGACATTTATCCTCGACACTCCGCTTTTCAGCCTTGTGAAGTCGCTCTTTCCGCCTATCTCGTGGAATGCGCGCTCGATCTCATCCCCGGTAAAGCCCGCGATAAAGCCGAACGCTATGTTATCTATCCCCAGATTGTTCAGTATCGTCGACACATTCAGCCCCTTGCCGCCCGGCAATAGCTGCTCATAAAATGAGCGGTTGGTCATGCCCGCCTCCAGATGCTTTACTCCAAGCGCGTAATCGATCGCAGGATTGAAGGTCACTGTATAGATCATTTTCTGTCACTCCTTACCACTATTATATTTTTATTATGCTCAAAGCCCTCCGGCACCTTTTCGGTCAGGATCGTTGCGTCCTCAAATTCCGCGAACCGCACCGGACTTATCATCCCGAACTTTGTTGAATCCGCAAGTACATATGGTCTTTTGCAGCTCCTTATAGCCGCCCGCTTTACCTTCGCCTCCTCGCGGTCGGGGGTGGTGAAGCCTGTCTTTTTGCTTATCCCGTTCGTTCCCCAGAATCCTATCGTGAAATTATAATCCGAGAGCGTTTCCACCGCCTCAGCGCCGACCACAGCCTCCGTTGCCGTTTTCAGCCTGCCGCCTATGAGATACACCTCAAACCCGCGCCGCGCAAGCTTGCGCGCATGGTCTACGGCATTGGTGACATAGACCGCATTCTTTTCGGTTATGCATTCCGACAGATAATCGGTAGTCGTTCCCGCGTCAATGTAGACAAGATCGTCACGCTTTATAAGCGCCGCGGCATACTCCGCTATCTGCTTCTTCTGCTCGATGTTTATTATGCGCCGATCATCGACCTTGTCGTCGCGCATCTTGTACGAGGTCTTGTTTGACACCGCGCCGCCATGCACCTTGATGATCTCGCCTTTCGCGTCAAGAGTGTTAAGATCTCTTCTTATTGTAGACTCGGAAGCCGATAAATACTCCATCAAGTCTGCCACTGTCGCGCTGCCCCTCTCATCCACTCTTTCCTTTATACGACTGTAGCGCTCTTGTGCAAGCATCACCAGACCACCTTTCTGTTCATTATTTATCATATTCTTATGATACCACAAAAATCCGTCAAAGTCAATCAAACTCATTCACAAAAAGTCACGCGTGTTTTTGTGCATTGTTCACAAACAGACTATTTATACCATTTTATTTGACAGAAAATTCTACAAAAAAATCAGTCAGACCCGATAGAGTCTGACCGATTTTGAAGGTTTATTTCCGATATTCGTCCTTTGCGTAGCCGCCCATGACCGCGCCTATGCCGTCAAGGATGCTCCGTCCGTCATCCGGCATCGCATCGGTGGAAACGCGCACATACTCCCCATCCGCGCCGCGGAATTTACATACCGTTTCCGCGCCCATAAGCGGGATCTCCGGATATGTGCCGTTCCATTCACTCAGCTTGTTTTCCTCTATGAGCTTATAGCACCGCTCTACCGCCTCATACGGAACGATATATGTATCACTGTACATTTCTTCGCCGCCCTGATAATTCTGATATATCACAAGCTTTGCCTCAGTATCTGAATACTCATACAGCACCGCCTCATATACCCTGTCGCCGCCTACCGTCGCGACCGTTGCGTCATAGTAGTCTATGAGCATAACATCCTGCTTCTCAGGCTCCGGCACATCGCTCTCCTCCTTTGCCGATGCATTGATCATCTGCCCGCTCTCGCCATACCACAGATATACCCTGCTATCCGCAGCACTTGCATATATCTTACGCACTTCATCAAGGTCAAGCTGCGTTGTGGTCGTATATACTTCCGTGAGAACGCCGTCAGCGTTATATTTCGCCGTTATCATAACGCATCCGTCATCCTTTGCCATTGCCGCGCAGCCGATAGCCGCCGACATCACAAGCGCGCATACCGCAGATATTATCCTTTTCATTTCCGACACCTCTTTCCGGTCCGCTTCTACATCTATTACTTATTATGGAAACTCCTGATTTGGGGATGCTATATAATTCTTATATATATATCTTATATATTATATTTATATTATTATGTAGGACATTTTTGTCCTGCTCCACTAGACATTTTTGTCATACACCCATAGACAAAAATGTCATCAGTACCGTTTATATATTTGCCCTCGATTATCGGCATCTATGACCAATACGATCAATTCGCCGTGGTTGACCGTATATATTATTCTGTATTTACCCACTCGCAATCGTAGCAATCCCTCAGAGCGGTACCCATTTAATGGTTTTATATCCTCGCCATTGGGCAAAGCTTCTATAGCATCAGATAATCTCTGCTTATCGTCTCGCGGCAAACCATCAATAAACTTTTTAACTCGTTTCTTGATAATGATCTTATACATCAATTAACTCCCCACTCTTTTTTA
>CAMNAT010000195.1 GCA_946531785.1 uncultured Oscillospiraceae bacterium | reverse complement strand
ATCGCGGTATATGCGGCGATGTTTTTCGGCGTATTCTTCGGGGCTCTGGGTGCGGCAAGGACCGCGGGGCGCAGGCTGCTGCCGAACGCGCTCTCTGTGAGCGTCGTGTTCGCCGCGGGCGTGATCGCTCTTGCGGCAGCGGTGCACGGAGGCTTTGAGATGACGCTCAGGACGGGGCTTATCCTCTGCGGTGCGATAGCTGCCGGCGCAGCCGCGGCTATTTTTTCAGCCTGATACAGATTGACAAATCCGTATAAGCGGTGTATAATATATGAAGAAAATCGGAAAAAGAGGTATATATTATATGGCGGAAGTATACGGAGTAAAACCAAAGATGTTCACCCGCGAATGGTGGCCCTATTTCTGGATGTATTATAAATGGCATACCATAGGCATCGTTTTCGCGGCAGTGTGCATCATATCCTTTACAATAGGATGCATAACAAAGACAAAATATGATCTCATCATGACCTATGCCGGCGGCGCGCCATGGCAGGCGGGCGTGAGCGAGGCGCTTGCTGAGTCGCTCTCTGAGGTCATCACCGATGCCGACGATAACGGGCAGAAGAATGTGCTGGTGGAAAAGGTCGTTATGGACAATTCCGGCACGGATGTTTCGCTCAACTATAATCTGCAGGTAAAGGTGGATATCGAGCTGTCGCAGGAGATATATAATCTCTATCTGTTCGACGAGGACGAGATGAAGCTGATGCTCGGCCGCGAGGAGGCGAACCTCGTGTTCACACCGGTATCGGACTGGGCTGAGACGGCGGTGCCGGAGGATAAGCTCTATTCCAAGGACGGCGTGGCATACGCTGTGAGCGTTGAGGATAACGCGTATCTGAAAAATATAGGCGTGCCTACCAAGGGGCTTTATATGCTCGTCCGCAACAAGGTCAACGAGAGCGAGCTCTGCAAAAGGTCACATGACGGCGCTGTCGCTGCCGCGAACCTGATCCTGAAGTAAAAGAGGTGCGCGGTTTTGAAGACAGTACAGGAGATAACAAGCGAAACGGAGCTGTTCCGGGCGTATCGTGAAACGAATGACAAGGCGCTGCGCGACGAGATCGTAAGGCGTTATGTGTATATCCCCGAGATCGTGGCAAAGAAATTCGCCAGGAACAACCGTTCATATAACAACGGCATAGATTATGACGACATCTATCAGGTGGCATGCATGGGGCTTTTGTATGCGGCGGATCGGTTCGATCCCGATAAGGGCGTAAAATTCGCGAGCTTTGCGACACCTACGATCATAGGCGAGGTGCGCAGATTTTTCCGCGACAAGGGCTTTATAATGAAGGTACCCGGCAGATTATATGACATATTCAGAAAGGCGGAGCGCATAAAGCGCACCGAGTCCGACACAAACATGCGCGAGGTCGCGCGGATACTGGGCGTTAGCGAGGACACAGTCCGCGAGGCGTACAGGATGGGCGACGCGGCATTTGTGCGGTCGATAGAGAGCGAGTTCGTCGGCGAGGATGACAATATCGCGGTATCCGACACCATAGGCCGCGAGGACAGCGGCTATCTCGTTATCGAAAACAGTGATTTCATCCACTATTGCGAAAAGCGGCTGACCGAGACCGAGCGCGAGTTCGTCCGGTTGAGGTATTATGAGGAAAAAACTCAGCGCGAGGTGGGCGAGAGGCTCGGCATGACGCAGATACAGGTATCGCGGATGGAAAAGAAGATACTGAAAAAATTACGATCCTTATATTTTGGTGATTGAGGGGCTGCATTGCAGCCCCTTTGTTGCTTCTGCACAAAATCGCAGGCAAATCTTTGTTGAACTTGTGGAAAATAATAAAAGTATTGAGATTGTAACCAAACTGTGATATAATTACAATAGAATACATTGGAACAATATGTCCGGAAGATATGCGGACCTCTTTATGCGGAATATTTTTTCGATGCAAAAAAGAAGGGAGAATTTTTGATGAGAAAATTTATTTCATTAATGAGCGCTGCGGCGGTACTTGCAAGCGTAGCTGTAGTTCCGATCTCCGCTAGCGCAGAGGATGCTTTCACCTATGACGGCAGCGGCGTGAGCAGCTGGAGTGATGCTACAGACAGCCGTATAAACGCAGCTGTTATCACTGATGAAGACGGTGATTACACAAAGATAACAACAAGCGGCAACGGCAGCGGTCGTATATATTATAATTTGCCTGCAGAGGCTCAGCTCAATGATAATTATGTAATTGAGTATGATGTAAACATCAGCAAGGCAAATGGTATGGGCAGACTTAACCAGTACAATCAGGTTGCGTTCATAGCTGATGGCGCTGTCTTGGATAACAACGGTGACAACTCCAATAAATATGGAGATTATGCAACAGCTGTGGATTTCGGCTCGAAGACGAATGATCAGTCCGGTCAGGGCTATATTTCGGGTGTTGCATCATCAGTAACATCCATCTATGGTATGGCAAGTTCATTAATTAACTTCGACGGTGCGGCTGATAAGCTCGTTCCGAGCGATGAAGAAGCAGGAATGCTCAGTAAAGCATGGTACAGAGTCCAGGCAACTGTTGCCGGCGGTAAGGTAGCGATAAAGGCAATAGATAATTCCGGTGCAGAAATTGTGTCTGGTGAGTATGATGCACCGTCAAGCGCGTTAAAGCAGATCTCAGTCGCTGTGGGCAGAGGTGACGATGACGAGGGATCGGGTGTTGTATTGCTCGACAATATCAGAGTTTACAGCGGCGCAGCAGAGACACTTTCGACCGACGGTCTCAGAGGCGAGGCTAAAGAGTGCACTGTTTCATTCGTTGTTGATGATGCAGAGTATGAAACTAAGACAGTCCTTTCGGGCAATGGTCTCAAGGATATCCCGGATGTTCCTGAAAAGGCAGGCTATATAGGTAAGTGGGTGCTCGACGATGGCACGGCGTTCACATCAGCAACAGTAATTACTGACGATACTACGGTTACAGCTGAGTATGCTCTGGCGGTTGATGCGGTAGCAAAGGCTGCAACTATTGTAACAGAGAGCGGCGAGCTGAGGATCAGCGAAAAGACCGCCGGCGCGGTATTCAGATTTGAAACGAAGGATCTTGTTCCTGAGGGTAAGACGATCAAGAAGGCTGAGCTTATAGTAAAGGCAGCTCCGAGATCATATAAGGAGTCTGATACGAGATTTGAGAATGCAGAGATCTGGACGATAAAGGTAAACTCAAACTGGAACAGTGAATCCAATGAGATAACAGCTGATGCATGGAACAACCTTTCAAAGGGTGATGCATTCGATAAGCAGTACACAGCTAAGTATCCGTCAGCTGATCCGAATGCCGTACCGCCTTATCAGACCCTGAACGCTATCGATGTTACAGATAAGATAAATGAAGACGGCGTAGCTGTATTCGCATTCAAGACAGGTTCAGCGCGTGAGCATGCTATAGATGCCACACTTGCTCTGACCTTTGACGAGGGCGGTGCTTCTCCTTCGACCGAGGGTATAGAGATACCTGCCTCCGTAAGGGCTGCAACCAAGGTCGAGGGCGACGAGTTAAGAATAAGCGACGGCACGAACGGAGCTTTCTTCAAATTTGTAACAGGCGATCTTGAACTGTCAGAGGGACAGTATATACAGAAGGCTGAGCTTATAATAAAGGCAGCGCCGAGATCGTACAAGGCTGACAGCAACAGATTTGAGTCAACCTCTATTATGACCTATAAGGTAGGCTCAACATGGAGCGGCGAAGGCTCAGAAATAACAAACGATGATTGGAACGCGCTTTCAAAGGGCGATCCGATAAACACACAGAACACTGCAAACTATCCTACGGCTGATTCGACCGCCGTACCGCCTTATCAGACATTGAAATCAATTGATGTTACCGATATGCTCGGCACTGACGGCGTAACCGCGTTCGCGTTCAAGACCGGCTCGGCGCGTGAGCATGCGATAGATGTATATCTTGTGATTACGGTAGGCGAGAGGGATACAAATGACACAGCCGTTGAGGCTGCGGCAAAGGCATCGACAAAGGTAGAAGGCGACGAGTTCAGAATAAGCGACGGCACAAACGGAGCGGTATATAAGTTTGATATAAACGACATGACTCCAGAAAGAGAGAAGATCGTATCCGTTCAGCTTTATGTAGAGGCGGCGCCGAGATCGTACAAGGCTGACAGCAACAGATTTGAGTCAACCTCTATTATGACCTATAAGGTAGGCTCAACATGGAGCGGCGAAGGCTCAGAAATAACAAACGATGATTGGAACGCGCTTTCAAAGGGTGATCCGATAAATACGCAGGACACAGCCAACTATCCGACGGCGGATTCTGCGGCGGTAGCGCCTTATCAGACATTAAAGCCTATTGATGTTACGGATATGTTCACAGACGGCGTTGCGACATTTGCGTTCAAGACCGGCTCGGCGCGCGAGCATGCTGTAAACGCATATGTTGTTGTGACAACGGCAAAGAATGTATGGACTAAGTATGCTGTTACAAAGGATGCAAACGGCGTTCTTACAAATGTTACAATGACAACTGTAGATGATCCTGTAACGGTAGGGCTTGGCACAAACGAGTATCTCTGGAACCAGTTCCAGGTACCGTACGCTCAGGCAGATTGATCGATACAGAGTAACTATATAACTATAATATATTATAGTAGAAACTACCACGGGCGATCCGATTTGGATCGCCCGGCTTTTTTGTATTGCTGACCAATTCAAATTTGCACAAAATTTAAAAAATGTTTTTGTTGAAAGTGCTAAAAACAAAAATAATATTAAAAATATATTGCAATTTTTACGACTTTAGTTTATAATACAGGTATATGAATGTAGTATTTGATCTAGTGCCATGGTCCGCAAATTTCGGCGCATGATCAAGTCCAAATCAATTAAAAAAAAGAAAAGGGGTAACACAATGAAGAAATTTACAAAAATCATGCTGTCCGTTGCGGCTGTTACAGCAGTTTCGACAGCAATGGCTAT
>CAMNAT010000194.1 GCA_946531785.1 uncultured Oscillospiraceae bacterium | reverse complement strand
GGCACTAGCTGCAGCAGAATGTTTATCAGAATGAATGACGGGCAGATGGAGTATTCTGTTATCTATAAATAAGGAGGAGGTCAGAATGAGTATTAAAAGTATTATCAGTGCTGTGATATGCGCCGGTCTGGTACAGCTTCCGGCAGCCATTTCGCAGGCGGCTGCACCTCTTTCGGTAAATGAGAGCTTTGATGGCTATATTACAAACGAAATACCGCAGGATCTCAGCATCAATGCAAAGGCATATGCCATATCGGAATACGCGCCTCAGGATAAGGGGCTTCTGATATATGGCGGTGTCGGCTCAAGCATATTGACATTTTCTGTGCCCAACCTGACGGATACCTGTATATCCTTTGAGATAAAATCGCTTGACAGAGCGCCGGGCGGACGGGTATCGATAGAAAATCCCGCGGGTGTAGAGCAGCAGCTTATGCAGTTTAACACCGGCGGAGGCGCAGGAGCGCATAACGGCAAGCCTATAGGAGGTTTTGGAAAGTCGATAAAGACTCGTTATGACATAATATATCGTCCGGGTGAGAAAAACTATGACATATATATAAACGGAAGGAAAAAAATAGACGCACAGCGGTTGCCCTCAACACAGGTGACTGCGGTAGCGGCTGTGAAATTTGTTTTTTCGTCTCCGACAGGGGAGGATGCTGCAATTTTAGATAATATAAACATCTACAGCGGCACAGAGCGGCGTGAACGCTTCCCAAGGGAGGAATATAATCCCGATAAGGAAGATGCGCCGAGCTTCACCTTTGGCGAGAATATCGGCAGCGGAGTGCTTATGAACTGTGATTTTGAGGCCGGTGCCGCGCTCGGCCTTGCCAATAACGGCAATACTCTTGATATTGTTGAGGATGACGAGGGGAATCATATGCTTTTAGCAGAGCGTGTGAACACCTCTGATTTCCATATCAATGCAGAGGGGCTTATGAGTGAAAGTGATCTCATTGTATATGATCTCAGGCTGAAGGTCATCGATCTCAACTCAGTGATGAATATAGTTCAGAAGGATTCTGCGGGGCAGTTCAATACCCTCGGCACGCTGTCAAAGGGGGGAGCGCTCTCCTACGAGTGTGGCTATAGCAAGCAGCTATCCGCAGACAAGTGGTATCGGCTGTCGTTTATAATAAACTACTTCACGCGTGAGGTTGAATACTATCTTGACAAAAAGCAGGTCGGCAAGGGTACGCTTGACAGCGGCTTTGCCATAAACGGTGCGTTGCCGTCTATATTCCGTCTGCATATAACGCATTATGCAAGTAAGATCAAGGCTGCGGATACAGACCCCGTAAAGCTGAATATTGATGATCTGAAGATTTACGAAGGAAAGGAACTGATAGATGATCTGGGAATGATCAAGAAGAATATAGATCTTTCAAATAAGCGGACAGTGTATGCAAGCGATATGTCGCAGAAGCGGATGCTTGACGGTTACAGCGCTGTGCACGTTCGTGACGGCGTCGTATTTAAAGACGGCAACAAAGCTTTGCTTATACACAGACCGTATATGTCGGGTGATACCGCAATGGTCCCGGCGGCGGAGCTTGCAGAGGCTCTCGGCGCTGAAGGTGCGGATAACGGCAACAGTGCAACTGTAAACGGGAAAGTATTCAGTGCGGGCGAGAACGGCGCGGAGGTCAAAGAAGGTGTGCTTTATGTTCCCCTTTCGGATGAAGCGCGGGCTCTCTCAAGGATATACACATATGTTCCCGCACAGTACAACTCGGGACTATATGTTCTCGGCAGTGCAAGCTTCAGTGTGCCTGATACGGAGGAGCACGCACAGCTTTTAAATGACTATGTATTTTATCTAAGGCCCACTGTCGCTCAGGTCAAGGAGGCATATGCAGCGTCACCTCAGCATGGCGTTCATCCGCGGGTACAAGCGACTGCAGCGGACTTTGAACGGATAAGAAACGAGGTAAAGACCGATCCCTATAAAAAACGATGGAGCGAGAAGCTTTTGGCAATGGCAAACGAGCTTATCGATAAAGAGCCTGTAAACGGTGAGCTACGCGACGGCGTAAGGCTGCTCATGGTATCTCGTGATGTTCTGGAGCGCATGTATACTCTCGGTATGGCATATCAGCTTACCGGTGATACACAATATTCTGATCGCGCATATGTGGAGATGGCAGCTGTATCCGCTTTTGCCGACTGGCATCCGCAGCACCATCTTGACCCGTGCGAAATGGCGGCAGCGGTAGCGATCGGCTACGATTGGTGTTATGATGCATTCACACCCGAGCAGAGGGCGGTAATTGAGCAGGGAATGTATAATAACTGCTTCTATGACGCATGGCTTTCATTTCTTTCGCAGTCAAGCGCAATGTCCAATAGTGCGGTAGCTACAAATAACCATAATATTGTCTGCAACGGCGGAATAGCAATGGGCGCGCTTGCTATGCTTGATGTCTACCCGGAGGTCTCGGAGTATCTTATCAGCAATGCTGTTCGCGGTACAGATATTATGATGTGGCATTGGGCACCGGAGGGGCTTTGGTACGAAGGCCCCGGATATTGGGAATATTCGATGCAATATACGCAAAAATACATTTCAACGCTTGAGAGCGTGCTCGGAACAGACTTCGGTATGCGTTCATGTGAAGGGCTGGATCAGGCGTCGGTATCAGAGCTTTATATGCAGAGCCCGATAGGTACATATAATTACAGTGATGGACTGCTGATATCTGTATATGTGCCGGAAATGTTCTGGGCATCCGATGAATACCATGATCCTGACATAACCAGAGCAGTGCTGACCGCGAGCGGAGGCACATTCTCAAATGGAGAAGATCTGGCGCTTGCGCTGATATACTATGATACGGATATAGCCGAGGGCAATATCAGACTTGATGTTGATAAGCTGTTTTACAGTGAGAATACCATGGTCATGCGCAGCTCGTGGGAGGATCAAGAGCCGGCATTTGTCGGGATACATGCAGGAAAAACAAGAGTGGAGCATTCGCAGCTTGACGGCGGAAGCTTTATCTTTGAAAATGCGGGTGTGCGCTGGGCGAAGGACTTAGGAATGGGCAATTATAACAGCGAGGGCTATTGGGAGGACGGTCCCAACGGACGGCGCTGGATGCATTTCAGGTCAAGAGCCGAGTCGCATAATACCGTTATAATCGATCCGGATCAGAATCCCGATCATAAGGTGGAATCATTCGCAGAACTTAATGTTTTAGAGGATAAGCCGAGGGGTGTGATTGCAACAGTCGATATGACCGAGCTTTTAAATGATAAGGTTACGGAGGCGAAACGCGGCTTCTTCTTTACTGATAACCGATCGAGCCTTGTGATCAGAGATGAAATAAACCTTAAAACAAGCTCTGATATATATTGGCATATGATAACGGACGCTTCTGCTGAAATTGACGGGAACACTGTTATATTGACACAGGACGGAAGACGGCTGAAGCTTGAATTTACAACCAACGGCAATGCCGCGGTAAGCTTTGCAAGAGCGGAGCCTCTTTCAAGCAGCCCTCATATGGCGGATGATGCAGCGGAAACTGCAAACCGTTTACAGATAAAGGTATCCGGAAGCGGCAGGATAAACATAACCGTAAAGCTTACCCAATACGGAGTTGATACAGCAAGTCCGCTTTCGGAGTATGATACAGACATAACGGGCTGGCATGTGCCGGACGGAGAAATCCCGACACCGCCTTCGATCGAAAGCGTTAAGGTTGGTGACAAGATCATGAGCTTTAACGGTAAAAAGACCATAGACTATGTTTATATAGAAGGCGAGCTTGCATCACCGCCGCAGGTGAATGTGGACAGTGAATTGTATAATATACAGGTGTCTGATGCGGCAACGCTTAATGATGCTGCTGAGATTACGGTATCAGACAGGAATGATCCATATAATAAAACTGTTTACCGGATCGTGTTCAGGATGATGAAAAAGCCGCGTGATTTTGACGGCAGGATATCATTGCCGGCCCGCGAATTCACCGTAAGCGAGGAGCCGCAGGCAGAAAACCCCGGTATCAATCTGTTTGATAATGATCTTGGTACAAGATGGTCTGCGGAAGGCTACGGTCAATGGGCACTGTTGGATATCGGCTCGGTACAGCGTGTAGATGATATAGCAATGGCGTTTTATCTGGGCGATACGAGAGGAACAAAGCTTACAATAAGTGTATCGGAGGACAACATAAGCTATGAGGAGGTCTGGTCCGGTGTTTCGAGCGGTACGACATCTGACTTTGAGTTTTTCCCGACCGGAGGCAGGAATGCGAGATATATAAGGATCGGGTTTAACGGTAACACAGCGGGCGCCGCTGAGAGCTGGAACAGTGTAACAGAGATAGTTGTGACACAGAAAAGGTAAGGAATATTTATCAGACCGGAGTATTTATGGAGCACAAAGGTATTTTCATTATGATAGCAATCGCGGTTGCAGTCAGTCCGTTTTGTGGTCTGACTGCAGCACACGCAGAGAAAAACGGAACAGGTGTGAGAGTGATCGAAGACTGTGATAACGGCACACTCACGGCAGAAAGCAGCTCGGGCGGGATAGCTATAGCAAAATATGCTTCCCGAACAGGTGAACTTGTTGATATCGCAACGGACGGTAGGCGTGCAGCTATATACTATGACGGAGCTTCGGGATACAAAACAAAGATAATGCACTGGGATAGCATGGAGAATATGCGCCCCTTGGAGACAGCTTGCCATTACGGCAGCAGTACGGTTTTCACTGAAGATTTTGAAGGTGATGTATATTCTGTTTCAGTTCACTCAAACGGAAATTATATTTCCGGATATAACGAAAACAACGGCAATAGAGCAATGCGTATGAAAAGAACAGATGGAGGCACAAATACCGGCGGAGACTTTTTTATAGCAGCCGCCAATATCCTGCTTCCGTATTCCGATTACGGTGTGTATGAATTTGATATTACAGTTCTCGATGCCGCAACCAGGCTGA
>CAMNAT010000193.1 GCA_946531785.1 uncultured Oscillospiraceae bacterium | reverse complement strand
AACCTGTCATAATTTCCTTTGATGTACTTATTTACCGCCCGCTGCTGAGCTTTGGTTACTGGTACGAAAATCACCTCTTGACAATTCACTTATACAGTGGTATAATACAGGTAAGAAGTGAGAGCGGTTTTGACCGTTCCGCAAGTTTGGTTTATGTTAGGATCTTAGCCTAACAAAAGCCGCCCTATGTAGGAGTGGGGCGGCTTATTTTTTATTTATCTCCTGAATGATTTTAAGTATTATCAATAGAAATACTATATCGAGTACTGTATTAATCAATTCCATTTGATATCAGACCCCCTTTCTCTATAGGGAGTCGGAACAGCCGCCACCGCTCACTTACCCGGGGTATATAAGAGTACACCCTGCATTTGAATCTCAAATGGTAATATAATTATAGCATATATTTATATTTGCATAAATATACAAACTGTACAAAGATTATAAAGTAAATATGTTTGCTTTGTACATTGATATATTTACGCAATTATACTATAATTAGATACATAGCATACAAATTGAATCTGAAAGGAGCTATTAAAATGAAATCATTATATGAACAGTCTGGTGGAACATACCATGCAGTAAATGGATATCTTATTCCGGATCTAACAGTGCCTGAAAAAGCACATAATATTGACAAATACGGATTAATGAGACGCGAATATCTCAAAAACCATAGACCAGGGCTATACACGGCTATGCTGGTGAATGGCACTTTGCCACAGCATTTAGAGAAATTAGACCATGAAGCAACTGATTTGATTCAGCATATTGTGAATGAAATGGCAAAAGCTGATGGTGTGACCGATGAACTGAAAGCTGAAAATCAGTTGAAGTGGGTAAGGTTAATGAATAATTACCTGCACTCTGCAGAAGAAATTGTTTTAAAAGATATAATTTATTCCTGAGAAAAGCTCCGAGCATTTTCGCGCTCGGAGCTTCTGCTATTTAAATTGTTTTTACAATCTTATAGTTTCACAGTGTGCTTGTGGTAACATATTACTCATGCTGTCCCACCAAAAAACTTTGATTGTTTCAGCGCCACTAACATTTGCAAAACTAAAATCAACTTCAGATTCAGCATTATAACTATGCAAAGCAATAAGTTTTCCGTCAGAGTCATACAGAGCAGCAATTATTACTCCTGTTATCTGTTCATCAGAATTGATGTTTGCATTAAATGCGAGCACACTATCATTCCTGATATTATCTACATAGATGCTTTTACCTGAAACTGCACCATCTGACACTGTTACATATCCCGTAACATATGATAAACGCAGTGGCGCAAAATTTTCATCGTAATTCACATCAGAGCCATCCTCATAATTGCCGTTTCGTCCTTTATAATAGCTTACAGTTATCGGATAATTTCCTGCTGCAGCACTATCTGCTATCTCAAACTCAAGCGTGGCGATCGTACCGTTAAAGATGTTATTACTTGTGCTGTCCCAACCCATATTGTATGGATTGGTAGTTATGCTCTGAGCTGCTGTATATGTTGCGCCTGTCTGACCTGCCGTTGCGCTTTTAAGCATCAGGACGCTGCTGTCATAGCCTACTTCTATGCCGAGGTTTGAAAAGCCGGTATTTTTAGAGATTGTGATCGGAACGGATACTGTTTCTCCGGCAGCTCCTGAGACCAAACCAACCTTTACTAATGCACCTGAAGGATCCGGCCCTACAGTTGGAAGAACAACTGTGCCGTTGCTGACGCTTATAGCACCATACTCATATGTGAGATTAATCGGTATAAAATTCTCATCATAGTTAACATCAGTTCCGTCCTCATAATTTCTATCACGCCCTTTATAATAGCTCACTCTAATCGGATAACTGCCCGACGCGGAAGCAGACACATCAAATTCAAGCGTAGCAAGTGTGCCGTTAAAGGTGTTGTTGCTTGTGCTATCCCAACCCATATTATACGGGTAAATTGTTATGTTTTGAGCTGGGGTGTAGGTTGCTCCAGTTTGACCTGCTGTAGCATTCGTAAGCGTTAAAGCTGTGTTGTCATATTCAATCTCGATGCCGAGATTTGAGAATCCTGTGTTGCCGGACAAAGTAATTGGTACAGAAACCGATTCACCAGCCATGCAGGATGCGGTTCCAACACTTACGGTCGTTCCTGTGGCATGAACTGACAACAAAAACAGGGAAGCAAGCATGGCACATACTATGTTAACTGAGATTATTCTTTTCATTGTGTCATGCCTCCTTAGTGTATGGTTACCGACCAGCCGGCAAGGTAGCGAAGAAGTACTGTTCCGTCCTGATTGTTGACTTTCCCATCACCATTCACATCAAGAGCTGATTCATCAACATTTACATTCCAGCCAGCAAGGTGCCTGAGAAGAAATGTTCCATCTTGATTGTTGACCTTTCCGTCGCCATTTATATCCCCTGGAATGTGACTTGAAACAGTGATCGCACCGTTGACATAGTTCAGATTAAGCGACTTGAAATCAGCATCATAGTTTACATCCTCGCCATCCGTATAATCGCCGCCGATGCCTTTATAATAGCTTACGGTGATCGGATATGTATCGTCAGCAACGTTGTCGTTTACCTGGAAGGTTAGTGTCGCAAGCGTACCATTGTATGTTACATTATCTGTACTGTCCCAGCCCATGTTGTATGGATTGGCTGTTATGCTCTGTGCACCAGTGTATGTTGCACCTACACTGGTGTTATTCGATACAGACTTAAGCGTAAGAGCAGAAGTGTCATAGCCTACCTGCAATCCAAGATTTGCAAAACCTTTGTTTTCTGAAATGTCAACTGTTACATCCACTGTCTTTCCAGCTGCAGCAGTTGTGGATGATACTTTTACCGTTGCACTATCTGTTGTGGGGGATGTGGTAGGCGTTGCTGTAGGTGCTGGTGTTGGCGATGGCATATTTTCGCTTTCCATTTCACAGATAAAACCAACTGTCAAATGATCTTTTTTAATATCATTCCATTTTTTACTTGATGTTTGATATGAGCCGAAGTGTTCGATACCGCTTGAATTAGACGGCTCTCCATCATTCCAATTTGAATACTCGAATTTTTCTCCGGTTATCCATTTCCATTCTCCTTCATTATCTTCATCAGAACAACCTATCCAATAATCATTCCAGCTGCTACCTTCAATTAAGTCTGCAACTGCCTTGTTTTCATCAGTCGATGTAACAACTACGAGGTGCCCTCCTAAATCCTCGCATAACTGCTTTGCGTCATGCCAAGATACGGGATATTGGTAAAGATCATATCTCACATTATTGTAATATATTGTTTTTGTAGGAGAAAACGTATCAGTTTCGTATATTAGGCCACCAACATATTTGGATGAGTTTTCCTCATCGTTCCATTGACCGCTTTTCCCTATTGCGGCATAGTTTTCGTCTCCGCCGTCATTATTTGGTTCTCCGCTTGTCCAATTTGTGTATGATGAATTTTCTCCCGTAACCCATTTCCAATTGTTTTCGCTGTCCTTATCGGTGTATCCTATCCAATATTGATCGCTACTTCCATTGGAAATCAAATCTGATATAATATCATTTTCTTCTGAACTTGTTATAGTAGCTAAATATCCTGCTTTTTTTCTGTTTGTATCTTTGCGGTCTCCCAATCGTATTGTGTATCATGAAGCAAGTACAAATGACCGTTCTTGTATATTGAAGCCTTTGCATTACTATGCCATAATGCTTTTGGGGATACTGTAAAAGTTGCTGATGAACTATCAACCAATCCGTAAGAGTTCCAAGCTGAAATGTATGCTGTATATGTCCCTGCAACATCAAATGCTTTTTCAAAAGAGGTTCCTATGTCACTAGTATAAATTCGTTTGCCATCAAGGTCAATACCTATTGTGTAGCCGGTTGCATATTTCGCAGAACAAGAAAAATACACCGTCTCTCCTATGTCATACTTTGTTTTATCAACCGATAATTGAGGATTCGTGGGTTTTGAATCATAAACATCAAAACCAACCCAATTGCTGAATCCACTATCACCATATGCATTTGTAGCATATAAACAAGCTTCATAATGACCGGGTTTTGTGAATGTACCATTGTAATGATCACCAGATACCTCAATAAAATGCTCCCTTACACCATTGACATCTATGGCAATATACATATTACTGGCATTTTCAACACTATATTCAAATAATATCTGCTCTCCTGCGGCAATATTTGTTGAATAGGCTACGATTCTAGGATTACTTGGCGGATTTCCTCCTGGAACTGATGTCAACAGCCTGCGAACCTCGCATACAGCTGAATAAAACTTTTGCCCTGAAACTACTCCTGTAGTCCACGAAAGAGGAGCTTCCGTAACCCCTCGAGATATTGCGTGGATAACATTGCCGTTGCCAGAGTATATTGCTACATGATCCGCCACTCCGTCAGATCGATAGTCAAAGAATATTAAATCGCCCTCATTCAATGCGGAGCAGTCATTGCTCGACCGCAGTGCAGAGTGATCAATTTTTGTTCCATAGCTTCTTTGACTGTCCGCATACCAAGGTAAACTTATTCCAAATTTTGAATACACCTGTAAGGTCAAACCGCTACAGTCGACAACAGATCCGTAGCCGCCACTGCCGTTCGAGTTACCATACGGTGTCCCTATCCATTTACGCGCTTCCGTAACAACATCACTGCCCGTAGCTGCAAACACTGGAATATATATTACAAGCATTGCTATACAAATTATGGTTGATAAAATCTTTTTCTTCATTCTATTCGCCTCCGTTTAACATTATTATTTTAAATCCTTTTTATAATTACTAAGTTGACCAATGCAATCACATATCATTAAAATACACCCTACTATTGTAGTAATAAAAATAAAGATAAGAATTATTTTTGATACCGGATCTAATGGATGTATGAAAAACAATATCAATCCGCACAGCAAACATACCATTATACATAGTCCTAATATTATATACCTTTGCCTGTTCATCTCATCTG
>CAMNAT010000192.1 GCA_946531785.1 uncultured Oscillospiraceae bacterium | reverse complement strand
CTTATACAGCTAGCGGTTCAGCACACTATTCTATAACTAACGGAACGGATGTGATTGCGGCTACAGCTGATTTTACAAGAGATACAAGCGGCGGCAATTGGTCAGATATCTCGAAAGAAGGAATAGAGCTTACAGCGGGTACAACTTACTACTTCACATGTAGCACAAGCAATACCTATGGCGATTTTATACTTCTTGAAAGAACAGGTGACATCCCAACACCTAACCTCGGAATCAGCGCAGTACTTAACGAAACAGTATATGGTACAGATGCAAATGGTAACAAGGTAGATACAGACGCTTCTAAGGCAATAATAGCTGACATCAGCAACAGCGGTACAGCTAACGGTTCTATAACTACATTCTATGTTAATGCCGATAAAAAGTACGAAGCAAATATTACTACTGGAGCGACAACACTTGAGCCGGGCGCTCACATTTATGTAGGCGTGATCGTTAAGAACTACAGCGGAGACGCTACGGTTTCACTTGATTAATAAAGGAGGTAACGCAAAATGAGAAATTTATTTGAAACTCCTGAAATGCATATTGCTATGTTTGAGGCTGAGAATGTTGTAACAGTCAGTGGCGAGTTGACTTCAGAGCAGAATGCTGAAACAAATATCAAGGCATATATGAGCACAAACAGCATTACACTTACAGGTGAGATCATCAAGTTTAACCAATAAAATGGATTGACAGACGATTTCCTTGTTTGAACAATGAATCGTTAAAACCAAAATCGGACACGCCGCAAACTCTCCCTGCGGCGGTGTCCGGTCTGTTGATAAGCCCACCCGATGCGGCGGGTTTATCAACGGGCATAACAGATAGACATAATGCAAAGACAAAATACAGCGGCAGTAAAGGCTTCTGTATTTTTTGACATGTTAATACCATTCGCACCCGCTGTGGGAGAGATTCCGCCACAGGCGGAGGGAGAGTCAGCGGACGCGGATGTATTATAGGGGAGCATTCCCCAAAAACGCCGCGGAGCAGCGTACAATGCTCTGCAAAAATACAAAATTTAATAAAGGAGGAGAAATTTCCTATGAATTTTAGAAAATTCATTAGCGGCGTAAGCGCCCTTGCTATCGCCGCAAGCGCATTTGCGGGCATGGCAGTTACGGCAAGTGCGGATTTTTCAGCTGATGGATATACATATACAGCTGAGCCGACATATGATGTATCAATGCATCAAGGCAATCAAAGTAATGGAATTATGAACGGCAACTCTATGTATGTGCTTGATCCCAATAAAAGTAGTTTAGATAGTGATCGAATAATGGCATTAAGATTTGCGATTCCTGAAACTCCAGCAGGCAAAATAATAGAAAGTGTAGAGCTGAGACTTATAACTCAGTCTCTTAGTGCTAGCAGGACTTTGGGTATCTATAGCTTTAATCCGGGTAGTAAGTGGACGGCAGAAAGCGGCATTACATGGTATGAACAAGATACGAGCAGGAACTATGTTGGTGATGAAATAACTACCGCGCTTGAAGCAGATCCGATTACAACTTTTACACCCAAAGGTATGCCTAACCGACATGTATATATGGATAAAGTTGAAGCCAATTATGAATACTTAGATACAACTGCTTATCAGAATTATGAAGCATGGAAAAATACGATTTCAATACCAACAAGTGCCATTAACGAGAGCAGTAATTTTGATTTCCTTATTGCAAATTCAGATGCAAATGCACTTAGCAATAATATAATGTTTTACGCAAAAAATCAGAATGAGGCTATAAAGATAGTTGGTACTGAAACAGAAGTTCCTGCTGCTAATCTACACCCACTCCTTACAATAACTTATGTTGATGATGAAAAACCTGTTTCTATTGAAGGTAAGGGTAATTATGATACGCTTGAAGCTGCATTTACCGCAGCAGAATCGGGTGATACTATAACACTTAATGCTGACTGCACAACAAGCTCAAGATTTTTCATGCATAACGGCACAACCAGTGCTTCAGACTACTACAATGAGCTTACATCACTTACAATAGATGGTGATGGCCACACGCTTACACTAACCGGAAATAGTTTTACTTATTTATTCTCAATGGTTGGTAAAAGCGGTATAACATTAAATCTGAAGGATATCAATATACAGGATAATCGTACATCAAGCAGCCATTATATTGTGAATTCGAGAAATAATATAACCATTAATTTTACTGATGTAACATTATCAAATATAGATAGGACTGTGATTTATACATATGCAGGTTCCACAGGTACTAAGCCCACTATAAATATCAGTGGTCTTAATGTTACAAGTGCAGCGGATGATAAGAAGATTGTTGAGAATAGTTCAGCAAATCATGTTGCAGCGTCTACAATATCACTTGCTTCAGCACTTTCGGGCTACACTGTAAACACGATCGGCGATAATGAGGTTCTGAAGGCAAAGGCTGATTCCTACTGGACATTTGAAGCTGACTCCAATCTTTCATATGACACTCTCAAAGTTAATGCTACGATCAATGGTGAAGTTAAGACAGCAACACATACGCTTGGTACTGCTATCACAGGAGGCACACTTGGTATCACTATCACAGGTGTTCCATATGGTGTAACGATCAATTCGATCACAATTGAATAATGGGAATGGAGGATATTGAAATGAAGAAATTTTATTATGAACCTGAAATGAATATCTCAACATTCTCAGCAGGAGATGTTGTGACAACAAGCGGCAATGCACCGAAGTCCGGAGCAGCAGCGACACAGGCGGATATCACCGCATTAGGTGGAGCCTCAAAGGCTGAAGTTGCATATTCTATGCTGGACTTTCAATAAAGCACAGTAACAGACAGCTTCGGGGAGGAACCAAATCAACCTGAAAGATGAGGATACTCCCGATAAAACCAACCACAACACGCCGCGATCTCTCCTGGGATGCCAAGGCGAGCAGGACGCTTGCGTCCGACCAGCCCCGCGGCGTGTTTTTTTTGCCTCACAAAACCTATTGACAATCCTTGCGGCATCGTGATATAATGAAGTAAACAAGGAGGCGATCGGTATGCAGCTTTTATCACCAAAGCTTGATGTTGTGTTTAAATCACTGTTCACATCGGCGGATTCTGCGGATATCCTGTCGGATTTTCTGGCGGCGGTACTGGATGTGGATGTATCGGAGATAAATAATATTGAGATACAGAATACCGAGCTTTTACCGGAGTTTGAGGAACAGAAGTATTCGCGTATGGATATAGTGCTCAGGCTCAAAGGAAAGCTTGTGAATATAGAGATGCAGGTAAAAAAGCTTTCGGATTTCACAGAGCGCAGTCTGTTTTACTGGGCGCGGCTGTATGCAAGAGACCTTGAAGAGGGCGACACCTACCGCAGCCTGAATCAGACAATATCTATCAATATATGTGATTTCAGGATGTTTGACTGCGAGGAATGCCACTCCGTATTCCATATCGCAGAGGATACGCGGCATGAGATATTGACGGATAAATGCAGATTTGATTTTCTGGAGCTGCCGAAGGCAAGTACGGACAGCAGACAGATAAAGCGTTTAAGACGCTGGCTTGATTTTTTCAATCTTAAATCGGAGGAGGATGCCGATATGATGACGAGGACAAATGACGCGCCTATAAACAAGGCGGTATTCATCTTAAAGAAAATGAGCGCGGATGAAAGAATGCGCGAGGTAGCGCGGATAAGAGAAAAAGCCCTGCATGACGAGGCATCGTATCTTGCCGATGCACGGGACGAGGGCATGGCGCAAGGTATGGCGCAAGGTATGGCACAAGGTATGGCACAAGGCATGGCACAAGGTATGGCACAAGGCATGGCGCAGGGAGCAATAAAAATGCTGTTAACACTTGTCAATGATGGTGTGCTGTCGCTTGACGAGGCTGCAAGGCGCGCCGATATGACACCGGATGAATTTCAGAAAAAAGCGGACGAGATTAATATATGACTAACACAAAAGCCGGCGCGTTATGCACCGGCTTTTACTATGCCCGTTATCTTCGGCAGATACCTCTGCCGTGAGCGGCGGTCGATAAATATTATCGGCAAAAACGAGAGCAGCATCAGCAGAAATCCTGTGATTATCCCTCCAAGCTCGGTCTTAAACAGAGCATTACCGATAAAATACCCCGCCACGAGCAGCACAAGCGGCACGATGTATACCAGAAATGCCGCGCCCAGCACCTTCTTGTCCGCCATATCTATCATCACCGTATCGCCCTCGGCAGCGCCCGCGGCATTTGCCGCCTTCACTATCGCCGTTCGCCCGTTGCACAGCCCGCATGACGCGCAGTTATCGCCGCAGGCGGTGGAGCGCTGTATCTCGACATCGGCAATATTGCCGTGAAGCTTCTTTATAAGTCCTGTCCGGATCATATTTACCCCTCTTAGTCGTATAATAACAGAAATCCAGTAATTTATATATATATTATATATTATATATTATATATTATCGGTGAAAAAAAATCAACTATTCCGTTGAAAATCTATTAAATATATGATATAATTTTATTATCTATATAATTAAGAGAAAGCGTTTTTAAAGGAGAACTAACTATGGCGATTACTTTTAAAGGCGGTTTCCATGTCGAGGATCACAAGGAGCTTACAAAGGATAAGCACACCAAGACCATCCCCGATTGCGAAACACACATCTATCCGATGCGCCAGCATATCGGCGCACCGCTTAAGGCGCTCGTCAAAAAGGGTGACACTGTCACAGTCGGACAGAAGATAGCGGACAGCCCGGAGTTTGTATGCGCTCCGATCCACTCGTCTATCTCCGGAACGGTAACGGATATCAGACCGTATTTCCATGATTCCGGAAGCAAGGTGGACGCGATCTTTATCAAAAACGACATGCAGTACACCGTTTGCGACGAGGTAAAGCCCAAGGACTACACAAAAATGAACAAGGATGAGCTTTTAGGCGTTATCCGTGAGGCGGGCATCGTCGGCATGGGCGGCGCGGGCTTCC
>CAMNAT010000191.1 GCA_946531785.1 uncultured Oscillospiraceae bacterium | reverse complement strand
GAAATGGAGGTCATCCGCTTTGAGCCGCTCGGAGAGGCGGATAAGGATGCTCTGGAGCTTGCTTTGGGCAGCTATGCAGCGGCGATGCAGGCGGATAACTCGACCATGCGCGCAATGAAAAAGGCGTTCACGAAAACAGACGGGAGAGCAGCGGATTCAGTCATCGGCTTCTCGTCTGCGGTCAAATACTCCGCGGCGGTGCTTGGCGGCACTCCGTATATCCTCGGTGCGCCGGAGCTGGTGCTGAGAAAGGATTATGTGAACTATAGAGAAAAAATAGAACAGTATTCCGCCGAGGGCTTCCGAGTGCTTGTATTCGTAAGGAGCGAGGAGCCCGCGGACGGCAAGCCGCTCATGATGCCGGTAACGGCTCTGGGGCTTATCCTTCTGCGGAATCCGGTGAGAAAGACCGCCCCTGCGACCTTCCGCTATTTTGCGGAGCAGGGCGTGAGGATAAAGGTAATTTCCGGTGACAGTCCGGTGACGGTTTCGAGCGTTGCGCTCGAGGCGGGCATAGAGGGCGCGGAAAGGTATCTTGACGCGTCGGCGGTATCTGAGGACGAGCTGAGGGCGGCGGCTGAGGATACAGTCGTGTTCGGCAGGGTAACGCCGGAGCGGAAGCTTGCGCTGGTTGAAGCGCTGCAGCAGGGCGGCAATACCGTTGCCATGACCGGCGACGGCGTGAATGATGTGCTAGCACTGAAGGCGGCTGACTGCTCGGTGGCAATGGCATCCGGCAGCGAGGCGGCGCAGAATGTCGCGCAGATGGTGTTGCTCGATTCCGACTTTTCCGGTATGCCCGATATCCTGCTTGAGGGCAGACGCGTTATAAATAATCTTGAACGCAGCGCGGGACTGTTTCTGAGGAAAAATATATATTCGCTTTTGCTTGCGTTGTTCACGATGATAGCGGTGATCAAATACCCGCTCGATCCGCAGCAGGCAACGCTCATAAACGCGTTCACCATCGGTGCGCCGGCGTTTTTGTTGGCGCTGGAGCCGAATAAGAGCCTGATAAAGGGCAGCTTTCTGTCAAATGTTATTCTTGCCGCGCTGCCGGCGGCGCTTGCAAACTTTGTTACGCTGAGCCTTTTGCTTGTGTATGGCAACATGTTCAGTGTCGGAGCTGCCGCGCTTACAACGGTCACAACGCTTGTTCTGGGCATATCCGGCATCGCGGTGCTGATCGGCATATGCCGTCCCCTGAATCTGTACAGGGGTGCGGTGATCGGTGCTATGGCTGTCGGCTTCACACTTACGGCATATGTGCTGCGCGACTATTTCCGTTTTGTGCCGCTCACGCCCGATATTGTGAAAGCAACGGCGGCATTTTCGGTGCTTGTGATAGCGCTGCTTGTGATATTCACATATATCATGCGCACGATAAGGGCGGCAGTGAAAAGCAGAAGCCCCAGAAACTGATGCTTGAATAAGCGCGGCAAATGTGGTATAATGATATAGAATAAAAAATACACGGAGAAAAAGAATGTATATACAAAAGGTATTGTCAAACGGGATAAGGGTCGTTGCGGAGCGCATACCATATGTGCAGTCGGTATCTATAGGCGTATGGGTAGGTAACGGTTCACGGTATGAGCGCGCGGAGGAAAACGGTATCTCGCATTTCATTGAGCACATGGTCTTTAAGGGGACGGAAAAAAGAACGGCGGAGGATATCGCGCTTGAGATGGACTCGGTAGGGGGACAGCTTAACGCGTTCACAACGCGCGAATGCACCTGCTTTTACGCAAGGACTCTGGACGAGTATGCAAGGACGAGCGCGGATATACTCTCCGATATGGTGTTCTCGCCGCTGCTGTCCGCGGAGGATATGGAGCTTGAACGGCGCGTTGTGTATGAGGAGATCGCGATGTATGAGGACAGTCCGGAGGATGTTGTCTATGAGCTGTTCGATTCTGCGGTATGGGGCGACACGCCTATGGGCAGGCCTATACTGGGGACGGAAAAAACACTTGCTGCCATCACGCCGGAAAGTATGCGCGGGTATATGAGCACGCACTATACCTCAAAGAATATCGTGATCGCGGTGGCGGGCAGCTTCGGTGACGATCTGTTTGATCTGCTCGAGGAATACTTCGGCGGCAGAAAGGTTGCGGATATTGATGTTTTATGTGAACCCGCAATGTACACGCCGCATGACCGCCACGCCGAGAGAGATTTTGAGCAGCTGCAGCTTGTATATGGGTTTAACGGAATAGATATTGAGGATGAGGCGGTATATCCGCTGCTTGTGTTCAACAATGTGTTCGGCAGCGGGATGTCCTCGCGGCTGTTCCAGAATATCCGCGAGCGCTATGGGCTTGCGTATTCGATAGGCGCGGGACACAGCGCATATATCGGCGCGGGAACATTTGATATATCCGCGGCTGTATCGTCTGAGAACGCGGACCGCGTGACGGAGCTGGTCATGGAAGAGGTTGACCGCATAACAAGGGAAAAGCTTACGCAGGACGAGATCGACCGCGCAAAGATACAGCTTAAAGGCAACTACATACTTTCAAACGAACATGTCAGCGCAAGGATGCAGGCGATAGGCAGGGCGGTGCTTCTGAACCGAAAGCTGATCACGCCGGAGGAAACGATAAAAAGGATAGAGGCGGTAGACCGTGCATCGGTCGCGGAGATCATAGACAGGGTGCTTGACAGGAGCACGATGTGTACGGTAACGGCTGGGTCAAAAATGTCACACTAAACACAAACTGATAAAAAATTTCGTAAAAAGGCTTGATTTTTTGCCTGAAATAATATATTATATATATAGACTATGATTAGAGGAGGGTTACCATGGAGTTTAACGAGACGATGAAGATCAACCTTGATTTCGATAAATCGAAAGAGGTACGGGAGATAGTAGCACAGGTGTATGAAGCGTTAAAGCTCAAAGGGTACGACCCGATAAGCCAGATAGTAGGTTACATACTTTCCGATGATCCGACATATATAACGAGCTACAACGGCGCGCGCGGAAAGATCGCAAGTCTTGAGCGCGACGAGCTCCTTGAGGAGTTTGTTAAGACTTACATAAAGACTATAGAATGATTATCAAGAGGTTGCAGCAGACCATGCCGCAGCCTTTTGTATTGGGAGCGAAATGGAATTCAGATATACATGTGATAACAAAAGATACCATACATGGAATTATCATCTCCGGCAGAGATTCGGCTGCAAGGTGATGAAGCTTGCGCTGAACGGCGGCTTCACATGCCCGAACATAGACGGGAGCCGCGGGACAGGCGGCTGCACATACTGTATGGGCGGCAGCGGCGAATTTGCGGGAGATGTGAATGAAAGCATCCTGCACCAGTTCGAGGCGGTAAAGGAGAGGATGAGGAGCAAGTGGCATGAGGGGAAGTATATCGCATACTTCCAGGCGAACACGAACACCTACGCGCCGGTGGATATCCTGCGGCAGCGGTTTGAGCCTGTTCTGCGCCAGCCGGGCGTTGTGGGGCTGAGCATAGCCACGCGCGCGGACTGTCTCGCGCCGGATGTGCTCGACTATCTTTCCGAACTGCACTCCAGGACATACCTGATCGTTGAGCTTGGCCTGCAGTCGGTATATGACAAGACCGGGGAGCGGATCAACCGCTGCCATACCTTCCGTGAATTTCTTGACGGGTATAACGCACTTATGGGGCGCGGCATAAATACCTGCGTCCATCTGATCGACGGTCTCCCCGGAGAGGATGCGGAAATGATGATAAACTCCGCCCGGGTTGTGGGTGGGCTGATGCCGCACTGTGTAAAGCTGCATCTTCTGCATGTTATGCGCGGGACCGAGCTCGCGCGGCAGTATGAGCGCGGCGGGCTCAGGACTCTTGAAAGGGATGAATATATAGATATAATCGTCCGACAGCTTGAGGTGCTGCCGCAGGAGATAGTGATCCAGCGGCTCACAGGCGACGGCGGACGAAAAAACCTGATCGCGCCGCTTTGGAGCATAAAAAAATTTGAGGTATTGAACGGCATAGATAAGCTCATGGCGGAGCGCGATACATGGCAGGGGCGGTTGACAAATCCGGAAAAGTAGGATATAATGGAGATGTATAGGAAGTGATATAATGGCGGAAGAATGTAAGATCTGCGCGTATAACCGGCAGATACTTGATAAGATCAGCACCGGCGAGCCGGACGATGCGACTGTTACAAAGCTTGCGGAGACATTTAAGATATTCGGCGACAACACGCGCATAAGGATATTATGGGCGCTGTTTTCGAGCGAGCTTTCGGTCTCGGATATATCCGGCGAGTTGGATATGAGCCAGTCGGCTATCAGTCATCAGCTTAAAACGCTGAAGGATGCGAGGCTCATAAAGTCGCGCAGGGACGGGAAAAACACATTTTACTCGCTCGATGACGAGCATGTAAAGAGAATTATAGAGCAGGTACTCATACACATAGGAGAACAAAATGAAATATAAAAACATAATCTTTGATCTTGACGGAACGCTTCTGAACACGCTGCTGGATCTCCACGCGAGCGTGAACTATTCGATGGACAAGCTCGGCTTTCCGCGGCGAACCGTCGATGAGGTACGGCGGTTCGTCGGCAACGGCGTAAAGGTGCTTATAAGGCGCGCGGCGCCCGATGATATATCTGATGAGCAGTATAATGCGGCTTATGCGGCATTCCAGGAGCATTACAGAGTGCACAGCCGCGACAAGACCGCGCCGTATGACGGCGTGTGCGAGCTGATGAAGGAGCTGAAGGCGCGCGGTCATAAGGTGGCTATCGTTTCAAACAAGCTTGATTTCGCAGTGCAGGCGTTGAAGGATGAGTTCTTCTCGGGGCTTTGCGACGCGGCGGTTGGCGACAGCGATGCGACGAGGACAAAGCCGGAGCCGGATATGGTATATAAGGCATTGGATGAGATGGACGCGAGTGCGGATGAGAGCGTGTACATAGGTGATACTGATGTTGATCTTGCGACGGCAAAGAATTCCGGTATGCCGTGTATCAGCGTGACCTGGGGCTTCCGCTCCCGTGCCGCGCTTGAGGGCTACGGCGCAGAGACTATTGT
>CAMNAT010000190.1 GCA_946531785.1 uncultured Oscillospiraceae bacterium | reverse complement strand
CCTGTCTATGGTTTTATTATGCTGCATTGCTTTTCTTTTATGCAGGCTTTTTTACAGTTAAAATTTTCAAACCGGCTGACAAAAACTGCCTTTTGTAACGATTGGTCAATTTGAAGTATTTTACCCGATTATGTAACCGAAAAATCGTTTAATCTGATATTATATAATCATTGAAAAAAGTCGAAAAACATGTTACAATATTAATATGGACATTAATAACCACGCGAGAAACAAAGGAGAATATCTATGACAAATCCAATCCAGGACGTTATCACAGACGCTGCCCCCACCGTAGGAAAGCTGACCGTTATAAGCATGAAGGGCTGCGAGCAGTTTGCTGAAAAGCTCGATTATTACCTTAAGTCTTTGCGGGGTGATGTAGAGGATGTTGACAGCTACATCGCGCATGTGCATTGCCCGCGCTTCGGCACAGGCGAGGCTAAGGCGGTCATCGACGAGACCGTAAGAGGTCATGATGTATATATCATATGCGACTGCTTCAATCACGGCGTTACATATAATATGTACGGATATGAGAACCACATGAGCCCTGATGACCACTATCAGGATCTGAAGCGTATCATTTCCGCAATGGGCGGCAAGGCACGCCGTATCACGGTCGTTATGACTATGCTCTATGAGGGCAGGCAGCACAGACGCAAGGGCCGCGAGTCGCTTGACGCCGCACTTATGCTCAACGAGCTTGCGGCTATGGGAGTTAAGAATGTTATTACGTTTGACGCGCACGACCCGCGAGTTTCAAACTCTGTACCCCTTTCCGGCTTTGATGATATCCAGCCGACATATCAGATGATAAAGGCGATGTCAAGAGCAGTGCCGGATATAAAGTTCAACAAGTTCGACACCATCGTTATCTCACCCGACGAGGGCGGCATGGCAAGATGTATGTACTACAGCTCAGTCCTGCAGCTCGATCTCGGTATGTTCTATAAGCGCCGCGACTATTCAAGGCTCGTTAACGGCAAGAATCCGATCGTTGCTCATGAGTATCTTGGCCGCGAGGTAGACGGCAAGGATGTAATAATCGTTGACGATATGATCTCATCAGGCGAGTCCATCATTGATGTTGCCACCAAGCTCAAGCAGCAGGGCGCAAAGAGAATATTTGCATTCTCATCCTTCGGTCTGTTCGTAAACGGACTTGATGTGTTCGACAAGGCATACGAAGACGGCATAATCGATAAGATATTCACGACCAACCTCATCTACCGCAACCCCGGTCTTGCAGACCGCGAATGGTATTATGAGGTGGACATGTCAAAATATGTGTCGATACTCATAGATACTCTCAATCATGACGAAACTATCTCACATCTCCTCGATCCGGTAACTAAGATACAGAATCTCATCGAGAAGAGAGGTAACATATAATTCAAGTCAAAAATATATAATATAAAAGGATAAGGAGATATATAAAATGGCAAGAAGTTATAACAATTCAGGACGCGGTCTTATGGGAATAAGCGCAGTGATAATCCTCGTTGTCCTCGCTCTCGGTATATTCGCGGTAGTTAGGAGCTCAACAGCAAGAAATCAGCAAAGCAAGCTTGAAAGCTATAACGCAACGATCGCAGAGCGCGCAGACGCTATGGGATATGAGCTTAATGATTTCCTCGCAGCTTACGGTCTTTCAGACAGCGGCTTTACGGGCAAGGAGAATGAGAGCGAGGCATATAATGCTATGACGCTTTCAAACTATGTGAAGTTCTATAACGGCACAGCTCCGACCGAGGCAGAGTTCGAGGCATTCAAGGCGGCTAACGCAGATGTTGCCAAGGATGCAACGCTCGATTCGACCGACGGCACCGTTAAGTACGCGTATATGACCTATCTCCAGGAGCAGCAGGAGGCTGCACAGGCAGCACAGTCGCAGTCAAAGGAGATGGACGGCGGAGTAAACACAGGCGCAGGCTCTGATGCCTCCGGCGCAAACAAATAAGGTTCACTCAATAAGGAAAGGAAGATATATAATGGACGAAGAGAACAAGAACATTGAAAACGTTGCAGAGTCTGAAAACGACACTGCAGCGGAAGAGGTAAAAGAGGAAGCCGCGGAAGCAGTCGAGGAAACAGCTGAGACTGCTGAGGAAGTTGCTGAGGAAACAGCTGAGACTGTTGAGAACGCTACTGAGGAAACAGCGGAGAATGTCGCTGAGACTGTCGGGGATGCAGCGGAAGCTGTCCATGAAGCAGCTGAGAAGCCCCCCATCGAGGTCGATAACCGCAAGGGCATGCCGAGATTCGCTCTCGCAGCCGTTCTTGCAGTTGCGGTAGTTCTTATCGCGGGTATCCTGGTGCTTTCACTTGTGCTCATAAACGGACGCGGCGGCGGCCGTTACTATAAGCAGGCATACAGCATCACAGAATATCCTTACGCCAATCAGACTCTTGATTACGACGCATTCTCAAAGAAGTATACAGATACAACCGGTCAGACCATCGAGGAGCTTGCCGACAGCGTCGGCATGGAATATGAGGAGCTGCTCATGCTCTACCGTCTGCCGAAGGACTTCCCGAAGAACCTGAGCGAGAACACAGCACAGTGCGCTATTCCGGTAGGCAGAATGTGCGAGCTCAGAAGATCCACCCTTGAGGGTGTCAGAGAGGAAATGGGCTGGGGCGATGATATAACCGAGACCACACCTTACGGCGAAGCGCTGGATAAGACACTCTTGAAGAACGCTGTCGGTGAGGAATATGTAGATGAATTCAAGAGCGAGGTAGGTCTCGGCGACGATGTTACCGGCGATACACTCTTCGGCGATATCAGACCGCAGTATGAGAAGTTCATGAAGGATATGACCGAAAAGCAGAACGCTACACCCGATCCGGCGTCAGAAACAGAGGCTGCTGCAACTGAGGCTGCTGCAACTGAGGCTGCTACCGAAGCTGCTGCAAATGCAAGCAACTGATCTTTCCGGTAAAAGAGTCGCGGTGTTCGGAGTCGGCGGGGTCGGCGGATATGCAGCAGAAGCGCTTGTCCGCGCAGGCATCGGAACGATAGATGTTTTCGACAATGACACAGTGGCGCTCACCAACCTCAATCGTCAGATAATTGCTGTGACAGAAACCATAGGACGGAGCAAGACGGAGGCATTTAAAGAGCGCGCAGAGGCGATCGCGCCGGAGGTAACGGTGAATGCACATAGCTGCTTCTATATGCCGGAAACTGCAGACAGCTATCCCCTGTCAGTCTATGACTATGTGATAGACGCGATAGACACCGTGAAGGGCAAGCTGGAGCTGATAACAAGAGCACAGGCCGCAGGCGTTCCGATAATCAGCTGCATGGGTGCCGGAAACAAGCTCGACGCAAGAGCATTGAAGGCGGCGGATATATACGAAACATCCGTATGTCCGCTTGCAAAGACTATGCGGCACGAGCTGAGAAAGCGCGGTGTGAAGGCTCTTAGAGTTGTATTTTCAGAGGAGCCGCCGATAAAGCCTGTCGAAGAGACGGGTGAAGAGACTATGCGGCGGTCAACGCCGGGCAGCACCGCATTTGTTCCGGCAGTTGCAGGACTTATCGCAGCACGCGAGGTAATACAAGAGCTTACAAAGTAAAGGTCATTCAGGTCATTCGGAAAATTTCCGGATGACCTGTTTTTTAAGAATGGTTTAAGCAATCATGTTTATAATCACATCAAACAAGCAAAGGAGATGATATATATGCACAAGACTATAAAAGCGATCGCGGCAGCTGCCGCGATATGCGCCGCGCTCACAGCCTGCGGCACAGCTGCGGAAAAGCAGACCAAGACCGAGGCACCCGAGGTGACCGGCGAATACAAAACCACCATCCTCAAAAGCGGCAAGGCAGATGCGATAGTTTTAACGACACAGAAGCACACCGTCGTTATAGACACCGCCGAAAAGAATGACGGCGACGAGATCGTCGAGTATCTCAAAAGCAGCGGCATTTCCAAGATAGACTATCTCATAATCACGCATTTCGATCAGGATCACGTCGGCGGCGCGCCGGAGCTGATGAGCAGTGTCGATATAGGCGAGATCATCGTTCCCGACTACGAGGGTAACAATGCTGAATACACTGCCTTTACGACCGCACTCAGCTCATCAGGCATAACGCCTACGCGCCTTACGGCGGATATGAGCTTTACGCTCGATGATGTCCTGTTTGAGCTATACCCCGCGCAGAAGTCGCAGTATATGGAGGAGGATAACGATTATTCGATCGTCACAAGCGTTACGCACGGCAAGAACACCTTCCTCTATGCCGGAGACTGCGAGACGGAACGGCTCTCCGAGCTGCCCGATCAGATGGAAATGCCGCACACCTTCTTGAAGGTGCCGCACCATGGTGTCTACTGCAAGGGCATGGATGAATTCATAAAGAGCGTCAGCCCGCAATACGCGGTGATCACAGACAGCGCAAAGAACGCGGCGGACGATGAGACCCTCGCACTCTTAGAATCCGCCGGGGCGAAAGTCTACAGTACACAGAACGGCACAGTGACCGCTATAAGCGACGGAAAAACAATAACCGTGACACAGGAATAATAACAAGAGCTGCCAAAGCATATGGCAGCTTTTGTTTATATACATTTAGTTCCATTGACAAAATCATGATAACATGGTATGATATACATAATATTGTTTTTACGGAGGATCAGATAAAAATGCAGAAAAAACGGACATCATTTACCGGCTCGGTCGGTTTTGTTATGGCGGCGGCAGCCAGCGCAGTAGGTCTGGGAAATATATGGCGTTTCCCATATCTCGCGGCAAAGGACGGCGGAGGCTTATTCATCGTCATATACCTCATCCTTGCGCTGACATTCGGCTTCACGCTGCTCATAACCGAGATAGCGATAGGAAGAAAGACAAAGCAGGGACCGCTCACAGCATACGGGGTCATTTCCAAAAAATTCGGCTGGATAGGCATATTCGGATGCCTTGTGCCGTTCATGATACTCCCCTACTACTGTATAATAGGCGGCTGGGTGCTTAAATACCTTATAGTATTCGTCACGGGTAACATGGCGGGCGCCGCCGGAGACGACTTCTTCAC
>CAMNAT010000189.1 GCA_946531785.1 uncultured Oscillospiraceae bacterium | reverse complement strand
GGCAACATCGTCCCGGCTGATGTCAACGGCGGCGAGGCGCGCCGCTGCATAGAGCGCATCATGGCGTATTCCGAGGATGGAGCGGCAGATATTGCCGCATGCGCGGTCAGGGAGTTTTTGTATCTCATAAACAAAACAAAACGCGTCTCCGATGATTTCTATACCAGGAACGAGCGGATACGCGATGTGATAGTGTATATAAACGGCAATCTGTCCGGTGATCTGCGGCTCGATGAGCTTTCGCGCAGATTCTATATAGACAAGCATTATCTTTGCAAATGCTTCAAAAAAAATACCGGCTACACCGTGAACCAGTACATAAACTATAAGCGCATCATGCTCGCGCAGGAGCTGCACCGCGGCGGCAAAACGCTTTTGCAGGCAAGCATGGACGCGGGCTTCAACAGCTATGCCCATTTTTATAAGACCTATGTCAGGCAAACAGGAAAATCGCCAAAGTCAATGTGACGGACTGTTCTATTCAGCGCAGACCGTTGAAAGCTAAAGCTTTCAACTACGAACAAAACTCACCTCTCGGAGTACCTTTGTACGCCGTCGGGTGAGTTTCGTCCGTTCTGCATCTGAATATAATCAGTCCGTTTACTTTAATTTGAAGGTCTTTGTTACCTGACCTCTTTCCGCCTCTGCGTATCTGAACACGGTTACAGTGACATCATCGTTCTCGTTGTTGAGCGAATATACCTTCTGCGCTGTGCCGGTCTCGCCGGGACCCACCTGCTCGGTCGCCGAAAGCGGGTTATAGCCGTCTATCGCCTTGAGGATAGTCGTGCCGTGCAGATCCTCACCGTTCTGTGAAACTCTCTCATCCATGATGCCGTCATATGAAACAGGGTGGCTTGTGTTGTTCGTGAACTTGAACTCGATTATGACTGCCTTGCCGTCAACGGAATCAACGAGCTTCGCATCGCCTATGGCAACATGGAAGAAGTCTATATCCGCCTCCTGCTTTACCTCGCTGTTCTCGCTCTCAACTGCCGGCAGTGCATCGCCCTCGATCGCGGAGATGTCGGTGTTGTCAAGCTCCTTGACATCCACTACGACTGTGCCCTGTGAGGCTGCCTCTGTCGCCTTTGCGTCTTCCTGCTTATTCTGGGTCTTGCCGCATGAAGCCAATGCCATAAGAAGCGAGGCCGCAGCAAGTACCGATATTATCTTTTTCATTTTTTATCCCATCCTTCCTTAGAATTATTATCGTATATACTACCACAAAGAATTCAAAAAATCAACCCCTTTTTAAAAAAAATAAGTACTATTTTTTTGTTGACAACACCGGTTATTATGGTATAATAGACATAATTGGGAGAGAAAACAAAATCTAAGGAGATCGCGATGATTTTAGAGAAATATTATGAGGATCCCTCAACGCTGCATATCGGCACCGAGCAGCCGCGAGCTTACTATATTCCATTCTCGGATAAGGACGCTGCGCTCACGCTCCCGCGGGAGGAGTCGGACAGATTCATAAGCCTTAATGGTACATGGGCGTTCAGATACGAAAAGAGCGTATATGACATGCCGGAACTGGGGGACATTAAATTCAGAGATACCATCCCCGTTCCGTCCTGTTGGCAGTGCGAGGGGTATGATGTGCATAATTACACCAACACCCGCTATCCGTTCCCGTTCGATCCGCCGTATGTACCGAACGAGACCCCGTGCGCCATGTATGAACGCAGCTTCATTATGAGCCGTGACGACAGCAAGCGGTACATGCTGAATTTCGAGGGCGTGGATTCATGCTTTTATCTGTGGATAAACGGCAAGAGAGTTGGCTACAGCCAGGTATCGCATTCAACAAGCGAGTTTGACATCACCGACTTTGTCACCGACGGCTGGAACAAAATAAATGTCCTTGTCCTGAAATGGTGCGACGGCAGCTACCTTGAGGATCAGGATAAGTTCCGCATGAGCGGCATCTTCCGCGATGTATATATCCTTGTTCGTGACGAGGGACATATAAACGACTTCTTCATAAGGACAAAGATATCCGGTGCCGTAAATATCGAGTCGGACGCATGGACTGAATATATCCTCTATGATAACGGTGAGGAGATAGCCTCCGGCAAGGGAAAGAGCGCTAAGCTGAAAATTGACAAGCCTAAGCTGTGGACGGCGGAGACTCCGTATCTTTATACGCTGCTTATTCATTCCGGCGATGAATATATCGTACAGAAGGTCGGGATAAGGGAGATAACCATAAAGGGCGGCGTCGTGCTTTTAAACGGCAGAAGGTTCAAGATACGCGGCGCGAACCGTCACGACAGTGATCCCAAGACCGGCTATACTATTTCGCGCGAGCATGCCATAAGGGATCTCACTCTCATGAAGCGCTCGAACATAAACGCGGTGAGGACATCGCATTATCCGAATTCGCCATGGTTTACAGAGCTATGTGATGAGCTTGGCTTTTATGTCTGCGCCGAGGCCGATCTTGAAACGCACGGCGTATGCTCATACTATGGCGGATCACAGGAGGAGACCTTTGGTCAGCTGGCGCAGGATGAGAGATTCAGAGAGGCGATACTTGACCGCTCGCAGAGGAATGTGCACCGCGACAAAAACCATCCGTGTGTAATAATATGGTCACTCGGCAACGAGAGCGGACACGGCGAGAATATCGAAAACGCGGGTCGCTGGGTGAAGGACTTCGATCCGTCGCGGCTCACGCATTACGAGAGCAGCGTCTGGGAGACGCTGGGACACAAAAACGATACCTCGATGCTCGATCTCTATAGCACCATGTACGCGTCGCCGGAGAGCATCGTGAAATACTTCGATGAAAAAAAGAGCAAAAAGAATAAAAAGAAAAAGAATAAAAAGCCGTATATTATGTGCGAATTCCTGCACGCTATGGGTAACGGCCCCGGCGGGATATATGACTATCTCGATCTTATAGACAGGTATGACGGCTTTGTCGGCGCGTTCATCTGGGAATGGTGCGACCATGCCATATATATGGGCGAGGAAAACGGGCGCGATAAATACTTCTACGGCGGCGACTTCAATGATGTTGTCCATGACGAGAACTTCTGCATGGATGGAGTCGTTTATCCCGACCGCCGTCCGCACACAGGGCTTTTTGAATATAAAAATGCGCTGCGCCCGATCCGCGCAAGCCTTGACGGGGATAGGATAATATTTGAGAGCCGTCTTGACTTTACGGATGTATCGGAGTTGTACTTGGTTCGATATGAGCTCTATAAAAACGGCAGGGTAGAGGATCGGCGAATGCTCCAGCTTCCGCCGCTTGCGCCGCACGGCAGGTTTTCCGCTCCCGTTCCGGCATCGGTGCCGGATGATAGCGAGTATCATATAAAGCTCACATATATAACAAAGAAGGATATGCCGCTCGTTTTCGCGGGTACTGAGATGGGCTTCGATCAGCTTCTGCTGCGCGAGGGCTATCCGTTTGAGGTGGGCGAGAACCGCGAGAGGACAATGATAAGCACGACCTTCAGCGAGAAGGAGATAACGCTGTACGGCAACGGCTTTACATATGTGTATGACAAGCTGCGCGGCACATTCTCGTCACTCGCAAAAGGGGACATTAAAATTTCGGACCGTCCGCTGGAGTGGAACATATGGCGTGCGCCGACCGATAACGACCGGAATGTAAAGCAGTCGTGGATCGATGCCGGCTACAGGCGGATAATACCGCGCGCGTATCAGACCGAGGTGCATGAGGGCACGGATGGCGTTGTGCTCCTGACTCCGGTGAACATCACCGCTGTCGCGCTGCGCTCGATAGTGCGGCTGTATGCAAAATGGGAGATAAGAAACGACGGAGTCATCAGGCTTTCGGTATCGGCAAGACTCAACGACAACAAGCCCTATACCGCTATGCCGCATCTGCCGCGTTTCGGTATAAGGATGTTTTTGAAGCCGGAGTATAAGGATGTCAAATACTATGGCTACGGTCCGTTTGAGAGCTATACGGATAAGCATCTTGCATCCTATGTCGCGGAGTTCGAAACGACTGTTAGCGAGCTTTTTGAGGACTATGTGAAGCCGCAGGAGAACGGCAGCCATTGCGGCTGTAAGTATCTCAGGGTTTCGGACGGTGAGCACAGCATCGAGGCATATGGTGACGGCTTCTCGTTCAACGCCTCGGAATACACCCAGGAAGAGCTTACCGATAAGCGGCACAATTTTGAGCTTATAAAGAGCGGCTATACAGTGCTTTGCCTTGACTACAAGCAGGCGGGCATCGGCACAAACAGCTGCGGCCCCGTTCTGCCGGATCGGGATAAGCTTGAGGATGAATTTGACTGGGAAATAACTATAAGGCTGTAAAAAGAGGGCGAAAACTTTGGATAACAATGCACATTATCTGACCTGTGAGCGGAACTCGGTGTTCCGGCTGCTCATGCTGAGCGCGGGAATGATGGGCGCGTTCACCTTTGTGCAGCGCGGCGGTGTATTCTGTAACGCACAGACGGCAAACCTTGTGCTGATGGCGGTGGCGTTTGGTCAGCGCAGGTGGATGGACGGGCTGTATCTCCTGATACCGATAAGCGCGTATTTCATGGGTACGGTGATCTCGGAGATATTGCCGAGTCCGGTGCGGCATTTCGGGTTCCTGAGGTGGGACACATATCTTGTCGGGTTTGAGATACTGGTTCTGATCGTACTCGGTTTTCTGCCGATGAGCGTGCCCGATCAGGTGGTGCAGGTGTCGATAAACTTCATCGCATCCATGCAGTATAACACCTTCCGGCGCTCGGAGGGAACGCCGATGGCGACGACATTCTGCACGAACCATATCCGTCAGGCTGGCATAGGCGTAGCAAAGCTCTGGCGCAAGCATGATGTGGATGCGTGGCGCACAAGCAAAAAGCATTTTGTGATGCTTGCCGTATTCTGTATCGGCGCGGGGCTGATGACGGTGACGGTGGGCTTTGCCGGAGAGCCGGCGATCTGGCTCGCGGCGGTGCCGCTTATGATAGCATTTATTATGATGGCGCATGCCGATCTCGGCGTTGAGCATAACGAGCTCGACCATAAGCCGATGGGACATTGAAAATTAAAAGCCGCT
>CAMNAT010000188.1 GCA_946531785.1 uncultured Oscillospiraceae bacterium | reverse complement strand
CAGTATCACTATCGGTGTTCCGTCAAAGCCGAAATTCTCGCGTATCTGGTTCTCGATGAACCGCTTATATGAGAAGTGGAACAGCTCCTTGTCGTTTACGAAGAGCACAAATGTCGGCGGCGCAACGCTGACCTGAGTAGCGTAGAATATCCTCAGCCTCTTGCCCTTGTCTGACGGCGGCTGCTGCTTCTGAACAGCCTCATTGATAACATCATTGAGCATTCCCGTCGTTATGCGGCGCTTATGCTGCTCGTTGACCTTTTTGATCTCCTCAAACAGCTTTTCAACGCGCTGCCCCGTCCTTGCGCTTATGAACATCATCGACGCATACTGCATGAATGCGAAGGTCTCGCGTATCTTATATTTGAACTGATTCATGGTCTTGTCGTCCTTATCGACGATATCCCACTTATTTATTACAAATATACACGCCTTGCCCTTTTCGTCGGCATATCCGGCGATCTTTGTGTCCTGCTCGGCGATTCCCTCCGAGCCGTCGATCATGATCACGCAGACATCGCAGCGGTCTACCGCGGCATATGCGCGGATAACGCTGTATTTTTCTATTGCCTCGTTTATCTTACTGCGGCGGCGTATGCCTGCAGTGTCGATAAAGAGGAACTTATCACCGTCACGCTCATAGCGGGTATCTATCGCGTCGCGCGTTGTTCCAGCGATCGGCGAGACGATAACGCGCTCCTCGCCCACTATCATGTTTATGAGCGACGATTTGCCCGCGTTAGGTCTTCCAACTACAGCCACCTTGATGATGTCCTCCTCCGGCGCGGTGTCGGCATCGGTCGGGAACATATCGCAAACAGCCGCCAGAAGATCGCCTATGCCGAGACCGTTCGCGGCAGATACCGCTATCGGCTCGCCCAGTCCGAGATTATAGAACTCATAGAACTCAAACGGCGGATCGCCTATGTTATCTACCTTGTTAACGGCAATGATGATCCTTTTCTTTGCTTTTAAGAGCATCTGCGCGACCTCATAGTCGTTTGCGGTAACGCCGTCCTTGACATTTACGACAAGCACCGTTACATCCGCCATGGCTATGGCTATCTGCGCCTGCTCACGCATTTTCGAGAGGATCTCGTCCTTGGAATTCGGCTCAATTCCGCCGGTGTCGATCAAGGTAAAGCTTTTGTCAAGCCATGTTGCCTCGGCAAATATCCTGTCGCGGGTAACGCCGGGTGTGTCCTCAACTATACTGATCCTCTGCCCCGATATTTTATTGAATAATGTGGACTTGCCGACATTCGGCCGCCCGACTATTGCTACCAACGGTTTCATAATGTTACTCCTTATCCTTATGCCTGTTATCCTTATTGTACACTATCCTATTTTAAGTATAGCACAGATAAAAAAAATATTCAATATCAATTTCGGCTTATTTTTTTATATTTTTGTTTATTTTTTCAAAAAACTTATTGCAAAACAAAAAGCACGGTGATATAATAAAGGTACTACACAAACTGGATAAACAAAAAAACGGACTGCGCACTTTTTTTATTTTTCGTGTGCGCGATAAATACGAAAACAGCGCTGCGGATGTTTTTTGAAATTCATTTTCGTCCGCTGCGGTATTGAGTCCTGCCTGTTTTGCAGGACGGCATATATTTCGCCGCCGCCATTGCTCACCTATGGCGGGATTAGGGCACCGCCGGAGCAGTGTAAAACGCCAGTCTTCTCCGGCAGCGGCGGTGTGAGTATATGGATCAGTTAATAACGGCATGCGCAAAGATCGGGGCGGCGGCTCCGGGAGAGAGCTTTGCGCAGGTCTTTATTATATATACGGGAATATCGAAGTTTCAGCGCGAAACGCTCGCCACGCGCCGCTATGCGGCGCAGCGAGCACACCTTTGCAAAGCTGAAGCCGAAAATGTTCCTAAAAGGGAGAGAGAACGCAAGGAGAGGCGGCGTACAACGCTTCTCAAAAAGCAAAAAATTCAAAAGGAGGAATTTTTAAAATGAACTTGAAAAAGTTTATCAGCGGCATTAGCGCCCTTACTATTGCCGCAAGCGCATTTGCCGGCATGGCTGTCACGGCAAGTGCGGCAGGTGTGACTTTGGGACCTGAGGATAATATAAATACAGGTAACTGGTGGGAATTATATAATTCCACTAAGATCACAATTGCATCGGGAGAAGAGGCTGTTTTTGAATTCACGAACCACACTGGAAAACAAAATAACTGGGATGGTTGGTTAGCGCGTGTGTCAAATGAAAACGGCACCTCCGAATATATCAATTTAAGACAGGATCATTTTATCTGGGGTGATAAAGCGTCTTCTTCATCCATAGACAAAGACTATACATTTGGCGACGACCCTGATACTGATATGATCAATTTTATGGACGGATCACATGTTAAGGTTACTTTTACCCACAACAATAGTAATGTTGTAATACGTGCCGATATATCAAAAGGAGACACCTCGTATCATGAGACATGCACGATAAGCGACATCACAGAAAACGTCGTCGCATGGATGAGTGTTGATAATGCTCATCTCACAGACCTGATCTACGCTAAACAGAACATCGGTTCGACTCAGCTATATGAGCGCGGTTCGATCAATAGCTGGACAAGCGCTGATGTCGGCACAGGAGAATGGGTGGCAAGCAACGAAAATAGTGTAACCGCAACAACCACCGACGGACTTAAGGTTGCTAGTGCATCTGGCAATCGCTCTGCAACATACACTCTTTCGCCGGCTCCTACTGCCAATTCAATACTCAAGCTGGATGCCGAGTTCTTTACAGGTGGTTCAACAGGCAATACCGGTATTTACACATATTTTGAATTTGGCGACAGCATCTCAGTCAGGGCATACGGACAGGATCAGAAGGGCGTAGTGGTCTTAGGCGGAAAGGAATACAGTATTTCAAACGCCTGCGGCAATAGCAACGGAAACAGAGGCGATGATACATGGACAATAAGCATTGCTATAGATACATCTGTAAATACGATAACTTCTATGTCGATAAACGGCTTAAAAGGAAACAACAAGGCATCATTTAACGCCTCAAATGTTGTTCTGCCCGGTACAGCTGTATTTGATTCATTTAAAGTTGGACATGTTAGAATAAGTAGGGGCACCCCCGGAAATGCTGCCGTTAAGTCAGTATCGCTTACAGAAACAACGCAAGATGTCACATCGGCTAACTATACAGTGAATTATCTTCTGAACGGCACGACCGACACGGTAAGGACTTCCGCTGTAAGAAAAGGTCATGTATCCGATAATATTACGCTGCTGTCAACAGATACAGAGGATTTCAAGAACAGCGATGCGACAAAGAAGTATATCTATGTAAGTGACACTATTACATCAGACGGTAATGTGGCTATAACTGCGGACGGCTCGGCTTCAGTGAATGTATATTTCAGAGAGGCACCGACTTGGAGCTACACAGTTAAGTCAAGTGTTGGTGACTTCAGCAAATCGGGCACGCTATTTGAAGGTGATACCGCGACCACAGCATATCCGGCGTATGTCAATGTAGGCGGCACATTATATACTAGAGGAACAACTGACAGATCTTACAACGACACATATAAGCCTACAGGAAACAACAAAACAAAAACGCTTAATTACACTGAAACTGATATTAATAATGTTGTGTATTACTCCGAGGGTGAAGATATTGATGGTTTCTCATCAAGATCGACAGGAAACATCGGCGTAAGAGCGTCACAATCCGCTGTTGGTTATTTGCCTAGCAATAACGACACGGTCACAGTAACAACTCTTCCCGCCGGCACATATCGTATATTCGGTCAAATGGCAACGCCAAATTCAGCAACAAAATACACCTTATCTTTGGGTACTAATACAACCGATGTTTCAGGTGAAAAGAATGTCAACACAACAAGCTTTGGAGGAACCGCCACCAAGCCGGAAATAACATGGACTATTGATGGATCCACTCCGCTTACAATCACACGCAAAAGCGGCGATGACGGTCTTGATTATATCTATGTTGTTAAGGTAGCAGACGATGAAGCATCCGCAACAGCTACATGGATCAAGGATTATGATCGCACCGCACTTGACGACAGCACTGCTTCTGTATGGTCATTTACAGTAACGGCAGGCTCTACAGCTATTTCAGACCTCGGCTTGAAGCTCGGTGAAAATGCTGCTACAACAAGTGTAGAGATGCCCACAATTAGTGCAGGATCAACTGTTTGCTTCGGTGCAGTTATCAATAAGCTTGCAAGCGAGTTAACAGGTATGTCAGTATATGATGGTGAAGATACGATCTCAACCATTATTGACACAACAACATTTGCTGAATAATTCAAACAAGGAGGAATTTAACGATGAGATATGAAAATCCGAAAATGAACATCTCCATGTTTGATAATGGGGATATCATAAGAACCTCAGATATAGCTACAACAGAAGCGTTGCAGAACGCAAAAAGCGACATTAAGACTGTTCTTGGCGCTAACTCGACAGCCGCGCAGCAGATAATTGCATTTAACTTTACAGAATAACAATAGTTTATCAATTAAAATCATCCGTCACAGGACGCTTTGACGGACAATGATAAAGACTCCTGCCGCATACTTCTCTCCCATGCGGCGGGAGCCTGTTTTTTTATGCTCTTTTTCCATCAAGTATTGACAAAACGGCGCTGCAGATGGTATAATTTCTTTATTATGATATAAAGGGGAATTATATGTTGAAGCAGGGCATGAAAATAATGTTGTCAACAATGCAGCTGGGCATCGGCGGCGCGGAAACGCATATCGTTGAGCTTGCAAAAGAGCTGAAGCGCATGGGCTTTGAGATCATAGTGACCTCTAACGGCGGCGCATATGTTGCCGAGCTTGCGGAGGCGGGTATAAAGCACTACCGCGTACCGCTGCAGAACAAGAATCCGCTGAATGTGTCGAAAGCGATAAAAAAGCTGAAACGCATAATAATAGATGAAAAGATCGAGCTGGTACACTCTCACGCCCGTATACCGTCGTTCATCCTCGGCAGACTTCATAAAAAGATGGGGTTCCCGTTCGTGACAACGGCGCACTGGGTGTTCAATACAAAATACGGACTTA
>CAMNAT010000187.1 GCA_946531785.1 uncultured Oscillospiraceae bacterium | reverse complement strand
GAGCAGCCGACACCGGAGGCAACACCGGAGGCAACACCGGAAGCAACACCGGAGGCAACACCGGACGCACCGGTAGAGCCGATAGAGGCTCCGACCACTGTAACGGTAGGCGATGGTGTTAAGTGGAGCGCGAACGACTTTGAGGCAAAGGAATATACCGAAACCATCGAAAAGGACGGACTGTATATAGGCGCGGATGCTTCAACCGATGAATCGGGCAAGGCAACAGGCTCGGTGACAATAGATTCAGCATTATCATCAAGTGGCAAGCCTACAACGATTAACGGAGTAGATTATAAACAGAGAATAAAGACCGGCGGCAGCGGCGATCCGTCAACGGGCGTTAGAGCGTTCTATTTCAAGCCGGACAGCGACTGCGACATGGTATTGGTAGCTACATCGTCATCATCAAGTGCTGAACGAGATATCGTTGTAATGCACGGCGATACGACAGAGCATCTTGCAGTTCTTGCAAAGGCTGAATACACAGTATCAGAAATAAAAGCGGGCGAGACTGTTATTATCTATTCTGTAGAAGGCGGACTGAACGTATATGCAATAGAGCTCACCCCTGCGGTAGATGAAAAGTGCATCAAGGTAGTGGCTACATATAAGGATAACAGAGAGCTCGAGGATGTAAAGGTTTCTGAGGTTTCAGTAAAAGAAGCGACAGCTACCGTTATTGACGGAAACACGGTAACATATTATTGGGATTCACTGGAGAGTATGAAGCCGATGGTAATTCCGCCAAAGACAGCTAAGGCACTCCCGCTCGGCACAACAGTAGTATTTGATGACGCGATAGGCAGCCATGCAGAGAACGATGTTATCTGTGAATATGTACAGCTTTATACGACAAGTGACCTTGCTGTTGACGCAAGCAACAAGACCTTTGACGGAGTTAAGTATTCAACACGCTTAAAGCTCGGCGGTAACGGCGCGTTTGATAAGACCACAGGCGAGCCCGCAAACAGAGTTCTGGCGGTAGTACCTGCTGAGGCGGGAACACTTAAGGTTCACTTCACACACGCATCCTCATCAGGCGACGTAAGATCGCTCACAGTAGAGCAGGGCGATAGCGTATCAGAGATGGCTGACGTTGAGGTAGGCGGTCAGGCGACTGTTACGGCTAATGTAGCAGCAGGCGAGCCGGTATACATCTATGCTGAAAACGGCGCGGTAAATGTTCACGCTATTATCCTTATGGGCAAGCAGCCGGATGCTGTATGGGAGGTATCGGCAGAAGATAACGAAAAGCCGGCAGGCACAGAGCTTATGAAGGGACTTACAACACTGTTTGATAACGACAGCACAAACGGCAAGTATATCTCAAACAGTAATTTAAACGGCACATTAACAGAAGGCGTTGCAGAGGGAACAGCACTTAAGTATGTTGCAGATAAAGATGGAACACTTACGGTTTCGTTCATAGATCTCGGCACAGAAAAGACGGTTTACGTTGTAGCAGAGGGCGGCAAGCAGGCAGAGCCTGTTGCAAGCACAGAAAACTCAAGCACAACCGACAAGCTGAACGGCAGCGTTACTGCGACCGTTACAGCAGGCACGACCTACTACATCTACGGTGCGGGCACAAAGGCACGCTTCACAGCGGCAAGCTTCACAGCAGCAGAATAAATATTAATATAAACACGGGGTCGGCTCACTGAGCCGGCCCTGTTATGTTTAATTTATAAGAAATTGCTGATTTATCTCGGCAACGCTTTGCGTTGCTTTTTGCATCAAAAATATTGACCGCGGGAGAAAAATATGGTACAATAACATGGGAAGATATTGTGAGAGGAGGCGGACGCATGGAGCTTGAAATATCCGATGGTGCGGAACAGATACTCAAAAAACTGAATAATGCCGGACATATGGCGTATATCGCAGGCGGAGCCGTGCGTGATCTTCTTATGGAGAAAACGCCTCACGATTATGACATTGCGACCAGCGCCCTTCCCGGAGAGGTAAAGGCTCTTTTCGACCGCACGATAGACACCGGCATAAAGCACGGAACAGTGACGGTCATAGAGAACAAGGAGGGCTATGAGGTCACCACCTTCCGCCGCGACGGCAGCTATACGGATAACCGCCGCCCGTCGTCTGTGGAGTTCATCGAGCGGCCGGAGGAGGACAGCAGACGGCGCGATTTTACTATAAATGCCATGATGTACAATCCAGCACTTGGGCTTCTTGATTATTTCGGCGGCAGAGAGGATATAGAAAACCGTATAATTCGATGCGTGGGCGAGCCGGAGCAGCGGTTCCGCGAGGATGCGCTGAGGATGCTGAGAGCGGTAAGATTCCGTGCTCAGCTTGATTTTGAGATACATCCCGACACAGAGCGTGCAATAAGAAAATGCGCGGTGCTCATCCGTAAGGTGAGCGCCGAACGGATAAGGGACGAGCTGAATAAGATACTGCTGTCCGAGCATCCGGAATATCTTGGCGATCTCAGACGGCTCGGGCTGATGCGGTTCATCCTGCCGGAGCTAGAGGTATGCTTTGGTGAGCCGCAGCGGAACAAGTATCATATATATGATGTCGGCGAGCACATAATCCATACAATAAGCTACACGCCGCGCGACCTGGTTCTGCGTTGGGCGGCGCTAATGCATGATATAGGAAAGCCACTGTGCTCATCCACCGATCCGAACGGCATTATCCATTTTTACGGTCATCACCGCGAGAGCCGCAGGATAGCCGTGGATGTGCTGCACAGACTGCATATGGATAACGATTCGATACATGACATTTCCGTTCTTGTCGAAAACCACGACTACCGCGTTGACGCAAACTATACCGCGGTAAAGCGGATGATGGCAAAGACGGGCGCGGAGCTTTTTGAAAAGCTTCTTGCGCTTCAGCTTGCCGACAACCGCGCAAAGAATATAAATTATTTTCCAGATAAAAAGCGCAGGATAGATAACGCGCTCGCGATATATCGCGATGTTATCGCGACGCATCAGCCGTATAGGGTGTCCGATCTTGTCGTGAACGGACGCGACCTCATGCGCGCGGGCTGCCGTCAGGGCAGGGAGATCGGCGATATCCTTCGCCAGCTTCTGGATGAGGTGATAATAAAGCCGGAGCTGAACAACAGGATATATCTTCTGAAGCGCGTTAAGGAGTTGAAACGCAAATGAGCAAATATGTTGATCTTACTAAAATACTTACCAAGCTGCCGGATTTTGCATTCGACTATATAGAAATGGCATATGACGGCGAGAGCGTAAATACTCAGATCGGGTACAGTATAGATATAAAGACATTTCTTGAATATCTGAAAAAATATAAATTCAAAACGATAGGCGAAATAGACGAGATAACGCCGGAAATGCTAAATGAGGTCACATTGCGCGATCTCAATGGCTTCAAGGCGTATTTACAGGAGTACGAAAACGAGTACACCACCGCGACCGGCAAAAAGGTGAAGCGCGTGAGGCGAAACAACGAGTACGGCATAAACCGTAAGCTTTCCGGCATCCGCGGACTGTTTTTGTATCTTTATAAAAACGATTATATCGATCATAATATAACCGACAAGCTCGATTTCAAAAAGCTGCATCAGAAGATGAAGCGTCCGCTCACAACTCAGGATGTTTTGAATCTTATCGACGTGCTGTATGAAGGCGAGAACTATTTTGACGGACGCACACGCGCGTCATATCTCAACCGCAAGCAGCGGGATATCGCGCTGTTCACCGCGTATCTCGGCACAGGCTGCCGTGTCAGCGAGCTTGTGAACCTGAACATAAACGATGTTGATTTTGAATCCTCGTCATTTGTAGTAACGCGCAAGGGCGGCGATCAGCAGGAGATATTCATGCCGATCCAGGTCGAGAACGAAATGCTCAAATATGTTGAGGAACGGCTGGCTGATGAGGATACAAAGGATAACGACCCGCTGTTTATAAGCCGGAACGGGAAGCGGATACTGCCGCAGACGGTGGAGAAGAATTTAAAGAGCTATTGCCGTGCGGCGGGAATAACCGACCCGGACAAGATGCATCCGCACGCGCTGCGCCGCACATTTGCGTGCAACATGATAGCGGACGGCGTGGATATAAAGATGGTGGCGGAGCTTATGGGACACAAAAACATAGAGGTCACACACCGCTATTATACACAGTATGCGGTACAGAGGCGCAAGCAGGTAATGCGCAATTTCGATATAACAGGCCAGCAGGAAGGAGAAGCTGCAAATGGAGATCAGGGGTAAGGTCACAGTATCAAAAAGAGTTGTGCTGCAGCTCGCGGCATATGTCGCGGCGCGCTGCGACGGAGTGAAATGCCTTGTCGATAAAAACAGCGGCGATATCATTTCGCGCGTCATCACCGGCAAGGGCGAAAAGGGCGTATATCTTAACAGTACAAAGCAGGGTCTTGAACTGGAGATCTGCGTGATATGCCGTTACGGCACGGACGCGGAGGAACTGTGCGCGGATATAAAAAAGCGAATAACCGCAGAGCTTGAGGGCACCGGCTTTAAGCTCAGGCAGGTAAAGGTAAATATTTTGGATATAGAAAAGTAGGATGGGAACAGAAAAGTCAATAAGGTATCTCAAGGGAGTGGGCGAAAAACGCGCCGCTCTTTTTGAAAAAAAAGGAATAAAGACCGTTCGCGATCTGCTGTATTATTTCCCGCGTTCGCATGAGGACAGATCGAAGATAAAGCCGATAGCCGAATGTGACGAGGGCGAGACGGTATGCATTGCTGCGAATATCTATCAGCTTCCGCGCGATCAGTATGTGCGCCGTAATATGCTTATAACAAACATGACCGTTGTTGACGATTCGGGAGTAATGAATCTCGTTTGGTACAATAATAAATATGTTAAAAAGAATTTTACGGATAACGGCAGATATGTGTTTTTCGGCAGGGTAACGCGCAGTAAGACCGGGCGGATCCAGATGGTCGCGCCGGGTTATGAAAGGGACGGGAACGAGCGGTTCACCGGCAAGATAATCCCGATATATCCGCTTACGGCACAGCTCTCGCAGAAGATAGTGCAGACCACGATGGAGGCGGCATTCGATGAGGCGGGGGAGCTGGAGGAATATATTCCGGCACATATCCGGAATA
>CAMNAT010000186.1 GCA_946531785.1 uncultured Oscillospiraceae bacterium | reverse complement strand
TCCTTATATTTCACTGTAACGGATGCGTCATTGCCGACGACCGGGATGCCGCCGATCTGCCGCTCAAAGCTGAGCGTCGCCGTGTTATCCCTTATCACGCTGTTATTCTCTTTATTTACGATACGGTCATCATCGCCTATAAACAGCTCCGGCGCGGCCTTTTTCAGAAAACTCTCCGCCGCGGAATAGTATTCCCCGCGCGGCCTGAACACCTCTTTTGCGGCTTCGGAATCGGCATAATATCTGTATGATACGATATGCCCCGCATCATCGGCGGAGACTGTGAGATCAGACTTATTCTCCTTGTCCCGCCATGTAAACCTGTACTGTGTTCCGTTATCGTCCGAGCTGGTCTGTGAGCTGAACTCGGTAAGCTCCTGCGGAACATCTATGCGGCTCTTTACCGCAACGAGCGCGCTCTCCATATCATCCGCCGCCATCGCGGGGAATGTTGATATCATCATCGCCGCCGCAAGAAATGCGGCTGTTATCTTCTTTTTCATTACTCTTCCTCTCCTGTCGTTTCGGTTGCTTTTTCTGTCGGCTTTTCAGTTGGCCGCGGTGCGCCGCCCCCGCCGCCCCCGCCGCTGCGCGGAATTGGCGCGGATGCCGCGCCCGGTGCTGCCGCGGCACTTGCGACTGATATTCTGCCGTTATCCTCCGCGGCTGCCGTATCCTCCGCGGCTGTCTCCGGTATTTTTGCCATCATCACCCTCGTGTCCTCTGCGGGCGGCTCCGGTGCCGGCTCGGGTGCCGACATCTCCGGCTCAGTCCTTGCAGGCGCTGCGGCGCTTGGCGCGCTTGCCTCCGAGCCTGCCGCCGCTGCGATGCCGGAGGCGCTGACAGGCGCCTTTGCCCCTGATGCTGTGCCGCCGGATGATCTTGCCGTTGCTCCGGAGGCTTTTGTCTCCGGCTCCGCCTTTGCCACCTCGACGCGGCTCTTCTGCTCCGCGGCTTCCGTCTCATCCGGTACGGCTTCCACCGTTGCCACGGGCTCCGGCGCGATGGTCGTGACGCTTTCAGCGACCTCCACCGGCTGCTCCGCGGTTTTTTCAGCTCTGTTTGCATTCAGCGTAAACACCAGCGCGATACATGCCGCAAGTCCCGCAGCTGCCGCGCCGATATACGCAAAATTGAATTTACGCTTTTTCTCTCCCTTTTCGGAAGCGCTTATGATCCTTTCCTTAAGCTCCGGTGACATTTTTATTCTGTCCATTGCATCCTTGTAGCTCTTACTCAAAATCATAACCTCCTCCCAATACGGCTTTGAGCCGCTTTCTGGCACGGTGGAGATCGGATCTCACTGTCGTTTCCGGCCGTCCTGTGAGCCTTGCTATCTCCGGCGTGCTGTATTCCTCATAGTAGTAGAGGTGTATGACCGTCCTGAACCGCTCCGGCAGCGCCATCACCGCCTCTAGCACGCCGCGGTCGTCGCCGTATTTGTCCATGACGGGTATATCCACATCGTCTATTGACGATGCGCGGCGCAGACGCAGCGACCTCAGCCTGCTCTTGCAGGTGTTTATCGCCACGCGTATCATCCACGCCCTTTCGTGACCCTCGTCGTTGAACTCCGGCAGCTTTTCGAGTATCTTAAGAAACACGTCCTGCGCCGAATCCTCGGCATCGGGCATGTTCTTATGATATGTATAGCACAGTCTTAGTATCATGTCGCCGTATTTTTCGATCAGGATACCCACGCGTTCATCAGCCGCCAAGCCTTACACCATCCTTTGCGGGTCAACTATGACATATGCAGGAGCCTCAAAATTACCCCTGCATATATATAACGCCCCAAGCCGCAAAAACGTTGCAGCTTTTTTAAAATTTTTTATATGTTGCTTTCCCTTACTATATATATCGGTCTCCGCTTGGTCTCCAGATATGTTTTCGCAAGATACTGACCTATCACTCCCGTGAAGAACATCTGCATACCCGACAGCAGCAGAATAACGCACACAAGCGACGGATATCCCGCAACGGGATCACCGAAGATCAGTGTCTTTGCGATTATCACACATATAAATATCATTGATGCTATGCACATCAATACCCCAAGCACCGACGCAACAGCGAGCGGCGCGACCGAAAATGCCATTATCCCGTCGAGCGAATATTTAAACAGCTTCCAGAACGACCATTTCGTCTCTCCCGCCGCACGCTCAACATTTTCGTACTCTATCCACCTTGTCCTGAAGCCTACCCAGCTGAACAGACCCTTGGAAAAGCGGTTGTATTCTTCAAGAGACACTATAGCATCCACCATGCTGCGCGACATCAGCCTGAAATCACGAGCCCCGTCAACTATCTCGGTGTCGGAAATCTTGTTTATAAGCTTATAAAAGCATTTTGCGAAAAACGATCTCACCGGAGGCTCGCCCTTACGCGTGCTGCGCTTTGCGGCGGCACAGTCATATTCACCGCTCCGTACATACTCATACATCCTTATCAACAGCTCCGGCGGATCCTGGAGATCGACATCCATCACCGCCGCATAATCGCCCTTCGCGGCGCGAAGCCCGGCATAAAGCCCCGCCTCCTTGCCGAAGTTGCGCGAAAATGAGATATACCTCACCCCGCTCCTCTTCAGTATTTCCAGCGTGCCGTCCGTAGAGCCGTCATCGACAAATATATATTCAAAGCTCTCGTTATACCTCTCCTGCATCCCGGTCTCGACCCTGCGGATCTCTTTGAGAAATATCTCTATACTTGCTTCCTCGTTGTAACATGGAACTATTATACTTATCATTTATTCATACCTCTGCTCCTATTTTCGCAGGCATTCAATTCACCTTATATAAGCTTTCCGTGCCGATACTGTATACCTTTTCCAGCCTTTCGATGGAATCATTATTTACCGAAAGATTTTTCTTCTCGTCATTGCCTACATATACATAGTCTATATCGTTTTCCCTGCAGAATCTAATAAGATCTTCATATGAGCCGCTGTATGCACTCTTCAGCTTGCTTGTCATATCCGAGCTAACCTCGTTAGTTGCAAGTCCGTGGGTGCCGACAAAGTTGCCGGGGCCAAGATAAATATCGCGGCCGGTCAGCGAATACACAAAATGATAAAAGCTGTTATTTGTGAGTATTTTTGCATCCTTCGGAGTATTCTTCTTTATATACTCCGCCATTGCCAGATCATCCTTGGAATAGACCTGCCAGCGTCCGTCACCGTTTGTGGTTATGCCGCTGTAAAACTCGCGGCATATTGTGAGCGCGCCCGACACTGTTCCTGCAGCGATCACTATCACAGCCAGATATGCGCGTCCTCTCATGCCCTTCAGCTTATCCCACATGCCGAGCAGCCAATCAGCAATGAAGATCATCAGCACGATATATACTATAAAGAATATCTTGTTGTTGTCATACTCCAGCGGCTGGAACAGGATGAGCTCGCCGGCAACAAAGACCGCCGCGCAGCCAAGGAGCAGTCTTTTGTTCTCCTTTGATGCATACAGCACCGCCGGCACCGCAAATAACGCGGCAATTCCCCAGTTCTTTAAATAGAACCAGAAATACGGGTCAAGCTTGTTTTCCCAATTGAAGTGGAATGACATGAATGAGTTGCCTCCCGCCTGTCTTACCGTCCAGAACAGGAACTGCGGCAGCAGCATTATTGCAGCTATGCCGCCGAAGATCAGCCAGTTTGTAAAAAACGCCTTCCTTTTCTGCGCATCCTTTTCCGTTATGAGTCCCGCAACGAACATCACCGCACAGATCAGCACAAACGCCACGAGCGTGTGAGTGTGGATCATGAGCATACAGCCCGAAAGTATACCGAGGACTATATAATACCTTCTCGCCCTCTCCCTGATCGCGTTGACCAGAAGCCACAGCATCGGGCAGAACATACACCAGCCCGCCATTGTTGTACGCTGCGGTATGATCATATCGCAGATCGTATTTGCCCAGCATATATTATGGTTGAAATCGTTCGCGCGGGCATTTGTCGGCGTGTGATAGAACGCGGTGAATATCTGTGTAAACACCGTCCTGTCCGCCTTTGCTCCGTCCATGAAGTACGCAAAGCCGAAGCCGCCGTTTATGAATATGAACACCGTCGCAAGTATAGCCGATGCTCGGCGCTTTGTAAGCGAATAAGCCACAATATAGAAGCCGCCCACAAGAAGGAACGACAGCACGCAGCTCGGCACTATGACCGCCCATCTGAGCGACGCACCGAACAGGTACAGGCTCGATGAGAGCATGTCTACAAAAAACGGGTAGCCTATGATATGCCCCGGGAATATACTGTAATCGGGCGGAAACTTTCCCTGCTCGGCAATACTCGTTATGAAGCTGAGATGCAGTCTGAGATCGCCGTAGGTGCTCTGCCCGGTAGTAACGCCGCCATTGGCGTTGGGCATGAGGATATGACTGTAGAACAATGCTATTATCACCAGCGTTATCGGCAGGATGACAAATACAAGCACCTTCCAGTCCATACAAGGCTCTTCCGCAGCAGCAGCCGCAGGCGCCGGCTTCTTTGCCTTGTCCGGCAGCTTCCGGGCTCCGGAGCTGCCTATGCCGGTATTCCTTTTAAACTCGCCAATACCGCCCTTATATATGAGCAGCGCCGCCGGTACCAGCGCAAGCACCATCAGCACAATGTGGCTGATATGCGTGAATCCAAGCGCAAATGACGGCAGCACGATACCCGCCATGAGTATGACATTACCGAAAATGCCGCCCATCCATGCGCGGAAATATATGTCCTTGCCCTTAAATACATACGAGCTGTAGATATAGCCCAGAAACAGAAAATAGAAATAAATCAGAATACCGAGCATCTTTTTCCCTCCTTACATGTACCAAAGCACAGTGCCGATAATATTCAACGCCGCACCCCAGAACAGCAGTATACAGTTGAAATTCTCCCATTGTGTCTTTTCCTTCGGCAGCGCCGCGGCAAGACCTAAAAACGCCAGCGGCAGAACATCGTTAGTGTAACGATTGCCGAACTGCGCGCCGCCCATCGTGTGATGGGTCATGGTCACGACCAGCTGCGCGGCTATGCAGACAAATATCAGCGCAGCCTGCGCCGGAGCAAGCCTCTTTTTCACGAGCGCGGCTACAGAATATAC
>CAMNAT010000185.1 GCA_946531785.1 uncultured Oscillospiraceae bacterium | reverse complement strand
CAAGGTTTGACTGGATCTGCATGCTCTCCTCCGGCCCCATGAATATCGGATGGCCGTCTATATGCGACTGGAACTTAACGCCCTCCTCGGTGATCTTCCTCAGCCCCGCCAACGAGAACACCTGAAAGCCGCCGCTGTCGGTGAGTATCGGTCTGTCCCAGTTCATGAATTTATGCAGGCCGCCCATTTTATGGACGATCTCATCACCGGGGCGCAGATGCAGATGATATGTGTTTGAAAGCTCTATCTGACAGCCGATCTCTTTGAGATCCTCTGTTGATACGGCGCCCTTTATCGCCGCCAGTGTGCCGACATTCTGGAACACCGGCGTCTGGACAACGCCGTGCACCGTTCTGAATTCGCCGCGCCTTGCGCGTCCGTTTGTATGAAGTATCTTAAACATAACTGCTCCTATGCGAAATTTTGTGTTTTGTTAAGTATATCACAGATCAACGGATTTGTAAAGCAAATATATTTTTTGCGTATCTGCTTGAAATCATAAGCAAAATATGCTACAATATTAAAGTAAATAAAATATATAAATATATTTTGGAGGAATCGTTATGCCTAAGCTTGAAATTGACGCTACACAGGAAAATCTTACAGTTGTAAATGATTTTATCGATGAGCAGCTTGATGGATATTCTATAAAAGACTCGATGCAGGTCAGTCTTGTTGTAGAGGAGATATATGTAAATATAGCGAGCTACGCCTACGGGGACAGCGTCGGCAAGGCGGTCATCACATGCGATATAGACAGGGATACAAACACGCTCACACTTGTGTTTGAGGATCACGGGATGCCGTTCGACCCGCTCGCAAAGGAGGATCCGGATATAACCGCGTCCGCGGAGGATCGCCAGATAGGCGGTCTGGGAATTTTTCTGACCAAAAAAATAATGGACACCGTATCGTATGAATACGATAACGGTGTCAACAGGCTTACCGCGAAAAAGGTTCTGATCACTCTATAACCAGAATATCTGAGAATCCGGTAACATCAAAGATCTCCATAACGGTCTCGCTTACATTTGTAAGCTTCATGCTGCCCTGCTTGCTCATAACCTTCTGAGCTGAGAGGAGCACGCGCAGACCGGCTGATGAAATATACTGAAGATCAGCGAAATCAAGAACAAGCTCCGTAACGCCGTCAAGAGCCTTCAGCTCCTTGTCGAGCTCCGGTGCTGTTGTTGTGTCGAGTCTGCCCTCTACCTTTACGAGAAGCTTTGATCCGTCTGTTTCTTTATTTATGGTCATTATGTGAATGCCTCCTTGTCAATTATTGTACAAGGTAATTATAACACACTACTTTTAAAGTGTCAATATTTTTATTTTGGGAGTTGGTAATTTTGTTTTATATGCTGCTGAGGATGTCCATGATAACCCTTGGGATGTCCGTAATGACAGTGATACTCTGGATAATCACAGATAAGAAAAAGCTGAACCTCGGCGGAAAGCTTATAATCGGTCTGCTCTACGGGCTCGCGGCATGCGCGGGCACGCATTTCGGTGTTGACTACAATTCGATGATGCTGAATGTGCGCGATATTGCGCCGCTGTCGGCAGGTCTGTTCTTCGGGCCGCTGCCCGGCATAATCGCCGGTCTTATTGGCGGTATAGAGCGGTATATTGCCGGCACATACTTTGGCGTGGGCTCATTCACGCGTATAGCGTGCAGCGTTGCAACGATCCTTGCGGGCTTCATTGCCGCGGCGTTCAACCGCTTCCTGTTCCACGGCAAGCAGCCGACGCCTGCCTATGCGGCGGCGCTCGGTATTGTAACCGAGGTGTTCCACATGTTCGCGGTGTTCATCACCCACCGCGATGATATGGACTTCGCGCTCTTCGTTGTCGATACCTGCGCTATCCCGATGATAGTCTTCACCGGTATCGGGATGCTCATATCCTCGCTTGTGATCTGGATGATCTCAAATAACATCCGCACGATCAGGATGCCAAAAAAAGAGGAAATATCGATATCCACAAGGTTCCAGAGCTGGCTGCTCCTGTTCGTTATCGCGATGATCGCGACCACATTCATGTTCTCGCAGACGCTGCAGTCGCGCGCCATACTCCAGAACACGCAGCGCACCATGAGGCAGGCGATAAATGACACCCAATATTCCATGCTTGCAATGGAGAAGAATATAAACACCGCAAACGATCTTCTTAAGCAGCAGGGGCTTGACGACGCGCATGCGGTGGCGCGTGAGTTCACGCAGCGAGGCGGACTCAAAGCCGCTGCGGGGATCAATTTCAAGGAGCTTTGCGACCTTTACCGGCTCTATGAGATAGATATAGTTGACAGCTCAAAAAAGGTCGTGTACTCGTCAAATCCCAACAGTGTCGGATACGACATGACAAGCTCGGAGCAGTCACGCGCATTTTTGCCGATACTTGACGGCACCATGCACGAGTACGCGCAGGACTTCATGACGACGGGCAATGTCAACACGCTCTCGCTGATGTATGTCGGAGTTGCCGCTGACGGCTGCCTTGTACAGGTAGCCTATGACGGCTCAAAGGTGGCTGACTACCTATCGATCGCCGACATAAGCAGCGTGATAAAGGCGGCGCATTTCGGCAAAAGCGGAGATATATACATAACCGACAAATTCGACAAGATAATCTCCAACAACCGCGACGGCGAGGACGCGTCCACGCTAGGCTACTCGTCTGAAAACAAGGATAAATTCTACCGCGCGACCATCTTCGGAACGCCCTCATACTGCCGCTTTGAGGACTTCGGCGAATACAGGATATTCGCTATTGTCCCGGACGAGGAGCTGCTCGAGACCATAAAGATAACTGCATATGAGACCGCGTTTGCTGACATCCTTCTGTTCGCGCTGATCTTCATGCTCATATACATACTTGTCAAAAAGCTGATAGTAAAGAACATCAACAGGATAAACGCATCATTGAAGCAGATAACGAGCGGAAATCTCAACGAGATAATAGATGTGAGAAGCTCCAAGGAGTTCTCATCGCTTTCAGATGATATAAACAGGACGGTAGGCACGCTGAAGCACTATATCGCCGAGGTGGAAAACCGCATCCAGACCGAGCTTGAGTTTGCGCGCAGCATCCAGGCATCGGCGCTGCCGAGGGTGTTCACCTTCCAGAATGTTACGGAGTTCGAGGTATACGCGACCATGGATCCGGCAAAGGTTGTCGGCGGCGACTTCTATGACCTGTTCTTCGCGGGTCCCAACAAGTTCGCGCTTGTGATCGCGGATGTTTCCGGCAAGGGTATCCCGGCATCGCTCTTCATGATGCGGTCAAAGACCACGATAAAGAGCCTTGCCGAGAGCGGCAAATCCCCCGCCGCAATACTTGAACGCGCAAACAACGAGCTTTGCAACGGCAACGACGCAAATATGTTCGTCACAGCATGGATAGGCATCATTGATCTTGAAACGGGTATCATGAAATGCGCGAACGCCGGACATGAGTACCCGGCGATAATGCGCGCGAGCAGCGGCGAATTTGAGCTTTTAAAGGACAAGCACGGGCTTGCGCTCGCGGCGATGGAGGATATGTTCTACACCGAATATGAGCTGCAGCTCAACGACGGCGACAAGCTGTTTGTCTACACCGACGGTGTGCCGGAGGCGACAAACATCAAGGACGAGCAGTTCGGCACAGAGCGGATGCTGGCAGCGCTCGATCATGTGCGGTCGCTGCCGATGCAGCAGGTGCTGCCGTTCATAAAGGAAAGCATCGACCACTTCACCGGCGAGGCGGAGCAGTTCGATGATATAACGATGTTAGGCTTCCAGTTCAACCATAAATCTGAAAAATAAGCGGCGTATTTCGCGCCATATAAATGAAATAAGCGGCGCAGATGCGCCGCTTATTTCATTTATTCTTCATTTTCTTTCTTGCGTTCATTCCGGGCGGGAATGCCTTGTACTTGCGCTTATTCTTACATAAGCTTGTCCGCGCGGCGGATGACATCATTAACGGTCTTATCCGTTTCCGGATCGTATTCCGCCATGCCAATAGCCACGCTCGGCTGCTCCCACTTGTTAGCATCCGATGCAAACAGCTCTTTGCTTCTTTCTTCAAACACCCTTACAAGCGCTTCCCGGTTATTATAGTCATCACGCTGCAATATTGCCGCGAACTCGTCTCCGCCTACCCTGAACACGGGACTGTTCTGGAATATCCCGCAGATGAGCGCGCTTGCCCTTTGCAGATATATATCGCCTTTGTCGTGCCCGTATTTATCATTTATCAGCTTCAGGTCGTTGCAGTCGAACATGCACGCGGCAAATGCCGGCTTCTCATCCGAATAATTGATCTTTCCCTGCAGCTCGCGTATATAGATACCGAACGCGCCCTTGTTCCGGACGGAGGTGAGCGGATCGGCATAGGCAAGGCTTTTCAGATCGCTGATCTGCGCTTTCAGATAGCTCACAAGCTGGGCAAAGGTCCGCGTCAGTATCCCGACCTCATCATCACCGTCATATTCCGGTCTGAAGTCGTAGTTGCCCATGTTCACCTGCTCCGCTGCAAGCGTCAGCTTTTTGAGCGGCTTTGAGATCCGTTCTGCAAAGCGCACGCTTATGAAAACAAAGATCAGCAGCAGTATCACCGACAATATCACGATCTCATTCACCAGCCTGTGCCAGCCGGTATTTATCTCAGAGCTCGGCACAGCAACATTCAGCCGCATACCATTGTTCAGCTTCAGCCACACTGCCTGCTTCTCAACGCCGTCATAGCTATATTTGATATAGCTGCTGTCAGAGAGCATCCCATCAGGCACCTTCGGCTGCCTGCCGCTTGTTATATCCTCCATATCAACATGCGGATGATAGATTATATTTCCCTCATCGTCGTTTATAAACGCATAGCCGTTATTATACAGCGTGATGTTATCGACCTGCTCCACGAGCGTTTTATAATCCAGCTCGATGCCGATAACGCCTACGAATCTGTCGCCCTGATATATCGGCACATTATAGGAGAGCACATACACATCCAGATTATCCGTAAAATACGGCGGCTGCCAGATAGGCTTGCCCGTCGCCTTCGGCACGGTGAACCACACAAGCTGCGACTGATCGTTGGTATCATATTGTGTGATATCGGTCGCCGCATGCTCAG
>CAMNAT010000184.1 GCA_946531785.1 uncultured Oscillospiraceae bacterium | reverse complement strand
GCCGTATTCTTTGCAAACTTCTCTATCTCGTTACCGATGTACTCATCATCATCGGTGTACTTCCTTGACATATCCCACATCAGCTCAAGCGGCCAGTTCTCCATGACATGCAGCCTGCCGAATATGATAACGCTCTTTATGTTCAGCGCCCAGTCCCCGTCCTTGCGGTAGCCCTTGTCATATACGCAGAAGCATACCTTGTCATGCTTCGCGATCGCATCGAGCCTGTGTCCCTTCTTGCCGCAGTGGAAGTATATTTTGTTTGCGTTTTCATCATAGAAAAAGTTCATCGGCATGGCATAAGGATAATCCTCATCACCTATGACCGAAAGCACGCCGCGCGGCTCATTTTTAAGTATTTCTCTGCATTCGCCGTCAGACAGCTTCTGCTTTATCCTCAACATCTCTCTGAACATTTTATATACCCCTTTTATTCTACATCGCTTAACAGTTTTTCCACATATGCCGGGACATAGAACGCGCCCTTGTGCAGATGCGTGGTATAATACTTTGTCTCTATCCCCCGCGCAGTCCAGCGCTCCGGATCAAAGTCCTTGAGCGGATGATATTTCTTTGACGCGAACCCGAACAGCCAGTGTCCCGACGGATAGGTCGGGATATGCGCCTGATACACGCGGCAGAAGTCGAACGAGCTTACTATCCGCTTATGCGCGCGCTGCATTGCGTGCGCGTCGTTGTCGTAGAACGGACTCTCATGCTGATTTACCATGATGCCGTCCTCACGCAGAGCCTTGTAGCAGTTGCCGTAAAACTCCTTTGTGAACAGCCCCTCGCCGGGTCCGAACGGGTCGGTGGAATCCACCACGATAAGATCATACATATCATGACAGTGCCGCACATATTTCAAGCCGTCCTCATAATGAAAGCTTATCCGTCCGTCCTCGTTGTCAAGACATTTCGCGGTCTGAGGCAGATACCTGCGGCACACCTCTACCACCTGCTCGTCTATCTCGACAAGGTCTATCGTCTCGATCTCGGTATAGCGCAGAAGCTCCCTCACAGTACCGCCGTCACCGCCGCCGATGACGAGCACATTCCTCACATTCGGATGCACCGCCATAGGCACATGCGTCATCATCTCATGATAGATGAACTCATCCTTTTCGGTAAGCATCATATATCCGTCAAGCGTGAGAAACCGTCCGAACTCGGGCGACTCAAACACATCTATCCGCTGAAACTCGCTTTCGCCCGAATAAAGCTGCTTATCTACCTTTATGGAGAACCTTACATTCTCTGTATGGTTCTCCGAAAACCACAATTCCATAAATACTCCTTGATGTCTTTTACTTGATTACATTTATAAGCCTTGTTTCTATATCCTCTGTTCCCAGGAGCGTGCAGCCCTTTTCCTTTGCGTAGGCAATATAGTCGATTATCTGCTTAGTTATCAGCTCGCCCGGCGCAAGGATGGGTATTCCCGGCGGATAGCACATAACGAACTCTGAGCACACTCTCCCCTCGGATCGCTCTATAGGTATCTGCTCCTTATCCGCATAAAACGCCCTCTGCGGCGTTTCCCTGACACTGGGACTGATATACTCGGTCTCGAGCATTCCGGTCTTGTCGCGCTTATATCGGCGGCGTATCTCAGCAAGAGCGCTTATGAGCCGCTCTATATCCTTTTCGCGGTCGCCGACGGAAACATATGCGAGCAGATTACCCATATCTCCGAACTCGGTCTGTATATCGTAATCATCCCGAAGAATATCATAGACCTCTATCCCGGCAAGCCCGGTATCAAGGGTATGGATAGAGAGCTTTGTCCGGTCAAAGTCAAAAACGGAATCACCGTTTATAATATCCTCGGCATAGGCGTAGTAGTCGCCTATCCCGTTTATCTCATCCCTTGCGTAGCTTACAAGCGACTGGATGCGGTCAAATATCCTTTCGCCGTGAAGCGCCAGATTCCGCCGCGAGATATCAAGGCTCGACATAAGAAGATATGAGCCGCTGGTCGTCTGCGTGAGGTTTATTATCTGCCGCACATAGTCTGAATTCACATTTTTTCCGGTAAGCAGCAGCGAGCTTTGTGTGAGCGAGCCGCCGGATTTATGCATGCTCACCGCCGCGATATCCGCGCCCGCGCGGATAGCCGCCGCAGGCATATCCTTGCCGAAATAAAAATGCGTTCCGTGCGCCTCATCGGCAAGCACAAGCATATTATGCTTATGCGCAAGCTCCACTATCGATCTTATATCCGAGCATACTCCGTAATAGGTCGGGTTGTTCACCACGACCGCCTTTGCGTCCGGGTGCTGCTCTATCGCGCGCCTCACGCCGTCAACCTTCATGCCGAGCGATATGCCGAGCCGCGAGTTGGTCTCCGGATTCACATAGACCGGCACCGCGCCGGAAAGTATCAGCGCGTTAATAACGCTCCTGTGCACATTCCGCGGCAGGATTATCTTATCCCCCGCCTTTACGGCTGAGAGTATCATGCTCTGCACAGATGAGGTCGTTCCGCCCACCATAAAAAACGCGTGCGCCGCGCCGAACGCCTCGGCACAAAGCTCCTCCGCCTCCTTTATCACCGAAACCGGATGGCAAAGGTTATCGAGCGGCTTCATAGAGTTCACATCCACATCAAGACAGCGCGGCCCGAGGAACGCCGAAAGCTCCGGATTGCCCCTGCCGCGCTTATGCCCCGGCACATCGAACGGGACTATACGCATCGTCTTCAGTCGATTAAGCGCCTCGAACACAGGCGCTCTGTTCTGGTCTCCCATTAAAATATATTCCTTCCGCTGTATATTTCGATCATTTCCTTGCGGAGATCGTCTAAAATATTATCCCTTTCCTCCTCGCTGAGGTCAAAAGCATTGGTGTTGAACAGATAATTTGAAAGGTCAAGCTCCTTTATCATCATGCGCGTATGGAACATATTCGCCTGATACACATTGATATCGGTCGCGTTATATGTGTCCAGCGTCGCCTCGTCGATAAAGTCCTGTATCGAGGTTATCTCATGGTCAAGGAAAAGCTTGTTTCCGTCAAGCTCCCTTGTGAAGCCGCGGACGCGGTAATCCATCGTGATTATGTCCGAATCGAAGCTGCCGATCAGATAATCGAGCGTATGCAGCGGCGAGATCTCGCCGCAGGTCTCAATATCTATATCCACCCTGAAGGTGGCAATGTTCGTTTCGGGATGGAATTCCGGATAGGTATGCACGGTTATATGGCTCTTGTCAAGATGCCCGAGTATCATCTCCGGCGCACCGTCGCCCTCGGGCATCTCCCGCACATGATCGGCGATCATGAACGCGACCGACGCGCCCTGCGGCTCATAGTCCTGCTTTGCGACATTAAGCACCTTTGCGTCTATCATATCCGTCAGCTTATATAATATATTCGTAAGTCTGTCCGAGTTGTACTGTGAGTCGATATATGCCACATACTCCAGACGGTCACGCGCCGATTTGGTATAGCATACATCATATATGTTAAAGCTGAGCGATTTTGTAAGATTATTGAATCCGTAAAGTCTCATTGCCTTTTCTCCTCGTATCAGATTTCATATCCATAGTATACCACAGCATATTACAAAATGCAACCTGTTTTTCGGGATTATGTAAAACATATAAAAGATGTAAATTATCCATTCATCCCGTGGATATCGTGGATAATTCACGGAAAATATACCTGTCCGAGGAAAAATCGGGCATAAGGGGCGTGGATAACCGTGTGGATAAAGTGGATTACATAATTTTTATTAAATTTTATGTTATTTATTTTACAAGCTTGTTACCTGTCCCTTACAAGTTCATTAACACGACCTTGCCTTCATACCAATTCCTCCAAAACCTCCCGTATATCATCATTTATACAAATCGCTCTGTCCCTGATCTCCTCGGGGCAGTATGCCTCGCCGAAGTTCACGCACGCATATACCGCCTCAGGGTTTTTATATGTCATGTTCATAAACGGATACTTTATTATCGACGGAGTGTTCATACCAACTCCCAACTCCAGAAACAGTATATGCAAACCGTCATGCCGGCGCAGAAAGTCACTGTAGCGCTCTGATGCCCTGTGCCAGCCCTCGTCCTCGACAAAGGTGCTGTCAGCCCTCAGATTCATCGTCATCGGCTTGCCGCATACGGGACATTTCGGGACCAGCTCCGAGGGTATTTTCATATCCTGCTGAAATTCCAGCATATCAAGCACCGCATCGCGGTTGTCATAGGTCTTGTCGTGACACGGCACGCTGCACTGGAACAAGCCGTAATCGCCCTGGGTATAAAACAGCCTCTTTTTGTCAAAGCCCGCCTTCTGGAACTGGTGATCGACATTCGTGGTCAGAACAAAATAGTCCTTGTCCTTTACGATATCATACAGCATCCTATATGTGCCGTTATCCTTATCCGTATAACGGTTTACATAAATATTTCTTGACCAGAATGCCCATTTCTCCTCCTCGGTCGGATACGGATAAAAGCCGCCGGAATACATATCGTGAAAGCCGTATTTATCCTCGAAATCACCAAAGCTCTTTCTGAAGGTCTCCCCGTCATAGATAAAGCCCGCCGCGGTCGAAAGACCCGCGCCCGCGCCTATAACTATAGCATCCGCCTCATTGATCTCCCTTTTGAGCTTCTTTATATTTTCAGTATTATCTGTCGTTGTTCTGAATATCATATTTAAACCTTCTTTTTTCATATATTCTCAGCAGCCAGTCTATCAGCACCGCGAGTGCCGCTGACAGAACGCTGCCCCAGATGATCTTTGCCGTATTCATTGTGCGCAGTCCGTCGAATAATATCGCGCCTAAGCCGCCCGCGTTTATGGATGCCGCGATCGTAGCTATCCCGACCGTTGACACAGCCGCTATGCGTATGCCCGACACTATCGCCCTGCGTGATAACGGCAGCTTTATTTTTATAAGTATCTGCAGCCTTGTCATTCCCATGCCCGCCGCTGCCTCGACTATCGCCGGATCGGTGTTTTCAAGCCCCGCTAAGAAATTCCGCAAAAGCAGATATTGATTGTATATAACGAGCACCGTTATCGCCGTCCTTTGCCCGAGTCCGGTCACGGGTATCAAAATCGCGAACATAGCAAGGCTCGGTATGGAATATATCATTGAAAAAACATTTATCAC
>CAMNAT010000183.1 GCA_946531785.1 uncultured Oscillospiraceae bacterium | reverse complement strand
CGCCGTAAGCGTCTGAGTATGTGATATATGCGACCTGCCATTTATCTGTGCAGGTCATCGGATAAAATCCGTCCGTGTGGTTTTCGATAGCTTCTATCATCTGTCCATTCTCCATGCTTTTCCGGTACGGAGCGGCTTGTCGAATCTGCCCTCCATGCATCCGCCCTTTTTCTCAAGCATACTCACACATGCGCGGATGCATCCGCCGCATTTTGCCATATTGTAGCCCACCCAGCTGGGGAAGAATTTTTCGAGGCTTGTATAGACCTTCATTATTTCTTTTTCGTTTGCTACGACATCTCCGCCTTCGAGCAGATCGAGCGTGCCGTCCTTGTTTTCGTCAAATACCTCTTTGGGCACGAACGGATTATAATATCTGCCGGCGTGCGTATAGAAGGCGTAGCACCGCCACATATCTATATCGCCCCATTCACATATCTTTCCGGCAAGGTCTACTCTTATTGTCTTTCCTGAATTGAGCGGCGGTATGCATGATCCGGGACATTCCCTTACGCATGCGCCGCATTTTCTGCAAAGCGGCTCACCGTTATACATCTCGTCATATTCAAGCTCCGCGTCGGTAAATATAAATGCCACACGCTGCAGCGGTCCGAATTCAGGAGTCAGCAGCATCTTGCTCCAGCCTATTTCTCCGAGTCCGCAGGCTACGGCTGCCAATCTGAACTGGAACTGGATATCGGGCGGTATCTTGCCATCGCCGGCTTCTCTTGTGAACTGAACGCTTCTGTGATGAGCGGTTTTTCCCTTTGCGTGCTTGCTCACCTCGATCTGCTCCTCGGGAGAAAGAGAGTTGCCGGGGCTTCCGTCCATGTCCGATACTATGCCGCGCGCGCCGGTGTTTCTGTAGACCACTGCTTCATATCCTGCATCCTCGATCACTTTTCCCACATGGTAGAGTACAGCCGGAGCATAGATCTCATTTATACCGCCGTATGCCATTGAAGGGTACTGATAGAACTGGGTCCCTTCCTCAATGCCCCTCTGGACTCCGCGCGGGATCCTGAATGCGAACGCTATGCAGCTTTTCGCCGTCGGAAAAAGGTTTCGCGGATCCATTTCAGGAGGCGCGCCCTCGAACCTGGACATGGGGCCTATGCCGCATTTGTCCGCTCCTGCCTCGTAAGCAGCCTCCTTGATCATTTTGCTTGTTAACATTTTTGTCACTCCAATCTTATCAGCGCAGCGTCTGCTCCTGAATATTCTAATTTTTCGTTTGTTATCGTGCTTTTTATGTTGCTGTTTTCAAGTATATACGGGTAAAGTACATTTGTGTTGTTCGGCTCAAGCAGATCAAAAACACTGCCGGAAAACCTTTTGTTTTCGATATATGCTTTTAATATCCTTACAGGATCAGCCGATACGCGTGTGGCAAGCTTCAATGCCGGGAACAATCCCTCATAAAGCTCAACATCCTCCGGTCGTATAAAATTTGTGATATCCAATAAGCGGGGAAGGTTTTTCGGATCTGACATATATTCCTTGCATATCCCTTGAAAAGCATATCCGTTATCCATCTTTCTGATCTCGTTTTCGTGTGAAACAAGATTGTCGTGAAACATATGTGCCGAGCAATTATTCAGACAGCCGCTGTTTGCAAGAGCATAAAGCCGTTTGCCGTTATCGCCGCACCATTTTTTTAGCTGCCGAATCGCGGTAAAATCTCTGTTGAGCTCGCGCTTTAAATAGAAGCTGTCAAAATACCTTGAAACATAGTCCATGCCCTCGATAGTGCCTATCGACATGTTTACAGAAGCACGCACTTCAATGCCGGAAAAATTATCCTTGATAAATTTGCCTATCAAAGGGGAGGTAGTGGTAATGGAGTCCAGTCCGAATGTGTTTTTCACAAAATCGGTAGTGTCGCCTATGCTTTCAAAAAAAGCCCGTGATAAGCTCTCTGCACCGTAACAGGTCGCGTTAAAGAGCAAATTAAGCTTTATTCCGTTTTCGGAGATCGCACGAAGATCGCTCATCTTTCTCTCATGTGCATCCCATTGAGAAAAATCGTCTGCTATATATGTGGAATTGCGCCCGTTTGCGAATCCGTTCCACGCAAAATATACCTCATATATATTTTTTTTGTTTGATATTATTGCCTGCAAAAAATCAGTTGATGCAATTAGTTGGTATCCTACAGAAAATTTCACGCTACATCCCTTATTTTTGTTTATTATGCTATTGATTATAGCATTTAATTGTGTTATAATGTTTTAAATAATAAAGAATAAATATAAGAAAACAAACTTTTTGCTATAGCTCATATAAGCTTGTTCTGTATTATATATCTGAAGGAGTTCGGAATGGAAATATATAGCTTAAATCCCAACATAAGATATGCCAGAGCGCATAATAACTTCAAAGGTGTGCCTTATCTGAGTAAGTGTTATGATTGCAGGATTTTTTATATCTGCAGCGGCAAAGGGTATGTCACAGCTAACGGTGAAAAATATAATTTTACAAACAATTACATGATATTTTTTCCTCCCGCGACAGAATACCGGTTTGAAATAGAATATCATGAATCAAATTTTGTTCAGGTTATTAATTTTGATCTTACGGATAAATATTTTCCCAACACCCAATATCTGGGAACGCCATCGGCAGAGGATTTCGATATAGATAAGATCCCCGCATATGATCTTCCCAAGGAATTAAGCCATATAATCGTAAGTGAGGACTTTTTCAGAATAAATGAAGCGTTGAACGAATGCATAGAGATATTTATAACGAAGTCAAAGTATTATAAGGAGATGGCATCCTCCATATTAAAAAAATGTCTGCTGATGCTTCTGACAGAAGAAAACTCACTCGGAAAAAACAATAAATTGATAACGGCGGTTTTGGAATACATAAACGCAAACTACGCGAATGCTTCATTGTCAAACCAACAGATCGCCGCGCATTTTAATTATCACCCGTATTATCTGAACAGGCTTATTAAGGATTTTACGGGCAAAACAATACACCAATACATTATATATTACCGGCTCAGAATGGCAAAGGATATGCTTCTTACGACTAATCAGGATGTGAACACCATAGCGTGGAAGGTCGGCTTCAATTCTCCGTCGCATTTTATAAACACATTTCATCGTCATTTCGGGCGCACCCCCTTTGAATACAGACAGGCAAATATAGGGTACATATAAAATATGTCAGATCGTGAAAAATGCGGTGGTTAAAAAATGAAAAACAGATCAGAAAAATTATCGCCCAAAATGGAAAGATCATCATATTTAAAACAGGAGATGCTCATGGTAAAATATACTGGTAGAATTATATTATTTGCACTGAAAATGTATGATTTGCACAAAGAAATATTAATGCTGCGCTGAGCATAGCTGAAAAGAGGCAAGAAAAATGGGTAAAATAAATGTGGGCTGGTCAGAGGTAAGCATAACGCCCGATAAAAAAATAGCGCTTGCGGGACAGTTTGCGGAGAGGATCTCGGAATATGTTGAAACACCGATAACAGCTACGGCTCTGGTCGTAGAGGACGGCAGAGAGCAGCTTATTATCTGCTCCTGCGATCTGATAAGTATCGGTGAAAATCTGGTTGCCGGAGTAAGGGAGCTGGTGAGCGGAATAACCGATGAGATCGATCCCGACAAGATAATAATATCGGCGATCCATACACATACATCGCATACATACAGCAGAGCTTCTTCAAAAAACGATAACCGAAATGCAAAATTCAGGTCGATGCTTGATTCGTTTTTGCCTCCTGAGAAGCAATATCGGGCAAAGGTATCCCCCAAGGGCGATGACTTCATGGATGAGGACGAGGCACTTGGATTTCTGACAGAAAGGATCGCAGAAGCCGTTGTGAAAGCGTGGAACAACAGGCGTTCCGCGAGATATGCGGCAGGCTTTGGCAGAGCCGCTGTCGGTATGTGCAGACGCGTTTGCTATTCGGATAACAGTGCAAAAATGTGGGGCGATACAAATCTAGCAAGCTTTACGGAGCTTGAAGGCGGAAATGACAGCGGAATAGAAATGCTGTTTTTCTATGATGAAAACGATAAGCTGACGGGTGTTGCGGCGAACGTAGCCTGCCCGGCGCAGGTTCTGGAGCATAGGATGTTCATATCCTCCGACTATTGGGGTAAGGTCAAGCAGCTGCTCCGTGAAAAGTACGGAGACGACCTGTTTGTTTTGGGCTTATGTTCGGCGGCGGGCGACCAGTGCCCGAGAGATCTGATAAGGTGGGTAAAGCCCGAGATCCCGATAGATGATCCGAACATAGAAAGAAACGACTATATAGAGCGTGATGCTGATCCTTCCATGTTCGATATCAAGGGCAGCAGACTTGTTGGAAGACGAATAGTAAACGAGATCGTCATGGCTTTGGAGAATGTGGAAAAAACATACGATGAGGCCGTGCTGAAGCACGAAAAACTGACCGTTGATCTGCCGTTAAGGCGTGTTACACCGAAAGAATATGAAGAAGCGCTTGCAGTGCTTGAAAAATATGCATCAAAGGTAGAGGGACATATCAACTTTAACGACACCGCAAGGATGTATGTTCATATGGGAACGGTAATGCGCTGGGAGGAGCAGCACAAACAGGATATTTATCCGGTCGAGGTGCATATCGCAAGACTCGGAAATGTTGCAATAGCGACAAATCCTTTTGAGCTGTTTTTGGATTACGGCAACCGGATACGGGCAAGGAGCCGCGCAAGGCAGACGATCCTGATACAGCTCGCCTGCGGAGCCGGAGGCTATCTGCCGACCGAAAAAGCCGAAAGGGGCAGTCATTACAGCGCCTATGTTTCAAGCGGAAATGTCGGACATGAAGGCGGAGAAATGCTTGTAAGGAAAACGACCGAAGAGATAAACCGGATGCTGTGTTATTATTGAGGTGCGAAATGGATGTAAAAAAAATCGATGTAGTATCAAACACACACTGGGACAGAGAGTTCCGGTTCAGCTTTGAAAAAACACGACATAATCTTTTGGTTATGCTCGATACCACGCTTGACATACTGCAAAGCGATCCCGAATACCATTCGTTCACAATGGACGGTCATTCTATCATGATAGACGATTATCTTGAGATGCGTCCTGAGCGGCGCGATCAGGTCGAAAGATTTATCCGTGAG
>CAMNAT010000182.1 GCA_946531785.1 uncultured Oscillospiraceae bacterium | reverse complement strand
ATAAAAGGAAATGACTATGTTGTAATTGAACCGGGAACCAAGCACCAATATACGAAAATCGGTACGGAAGATTTGTCGGTGATAAATTGTATCTTTACCGCCAACTTCCCCTACCCTTGTGCTAAGACTAACTCATTTTATGAATGCTTACATAATCCTTCATTAAACATCAATGTCGGCCACATCAAGCCTGAGCAGGTAAGCCGTATATATCACGACAGCACCGGAGCGATAAGACAGCTTTTCCTGCTTCTGCAAGACGAATATCATAAGAAGAATTACAAATACATGCTTGTTTCAAGAAAGCTGTTGAATGTAATTATTTTGCTTACAGCCAGGTCGTTGGAGCCAGAACCCGCAGCAAGCAATTCTATTTCGGAAACAATAAAGGATTATGTCGCCATCCACTTCAGAGAACATAGTGTTTTGCAGACGATAGGAGCTCAGTTAAACTACAGCGTTCCGTATTTAAGCAAAAAATTCAAGATCGAGACCGGTGAATCCTTTAAATCTTATCAGCAAAGAGTACGAATAAACGAAGCCGCATTAATGCTGATACACACCAATATAGCAATTGATGAAATATCAGATCTTGTCGGATATCTGGATGTAAAATACTTCATTAAAGTCTTTACAAAAAGCAAGGGCGTTTCACCCTCAAAATTTAAAAGGCTGTATGGCTCGTCAAACGTTCAAGTATAGAATTATATAAAATTGCGCAGTCGCATGAAGAATATATACTTCATGTGATCTGCGCAGTTTTTGCTTTTATTCACGGTTTTAAAACACTTTCAGCACTACCCTATCCAGCAAGCCTGACGGCAGTCTTTCCTTGCTGTACTTATTTGCAAGGCTGTTCGTGACATTTATTTTAATTCTGTTTTTTCCCGGTTTGACATGGTTTGTAATATCTATTACATAAGGTGCCCATAGCTTGTAACCGACAAATTTACCATTCAGATATACCTCTGCCTGTTCTGCGACTGCTCCCATATCGAGAATAAGCTTATCTGCATCATATAAATCTATCTCAAATTCAGATGTATAAGATACTGTGCCGCAAAAATCCTTTAACCTTGCATTTTCAGTCCACGAACCCAACTTTATTCTTTCAGAGCCTATATACCAAAGATCCGGTTCTATCTCTCTTTTGTGCGCCCCAAATTGATCCGAAAAATGAAGCATCGCCCTCCGGGAAGGATCTTTACCTGCACATATTATAAGACTCTCGCGCCTGCCGAGATAACAAATGTTATTATTCTTCGCAAGCATCTTGCCTCTCCACGGATCGAACACAGAGATCGACCTGTCAGCGGAAAAGGTAATATCGCCCCTGACGGGCGCTTCGCCTTCATTCACAAGGATATAAAAATGCTCGCCGTTTTTAACGATATGGCTCACACGCAGATCCTTGCATGACGGAGTGATCACAATATCCTTTTTAAGATAAGACAAGATCTCTTCATAGGATGCTGCGGATATAATATTTTTTTTATGATATATCCCATCCGGATCATATACTATCACCGTTCCCCCGTTTTCCGCAAAGTGCTCCGCTTCGGGGCTTATATGAGAAACATCATCTACTATCAATGTGCTGTAGCACTGCGATCTTATTTTTATCCTGCCGTTATCTATCTCACAGCTTCCATCCCTTATAAGCTCCTCCTCAAGATAATTGAACTCGAGCTGATGCTCATAAAGAGGTCTCACTATATCATACGGCAAACGAGCCGACCCGCAAAGAACAGCTATATCCGTTACATTATAGGAATCTGTAAGCATATAGCTCATCCTCTTTATATAATCTGAAAAGGCATCATAATGCTCCCACCAGATATTGTTGAAGCCGACATCCGGCGGCCTTTCCCCAAAGCGTCTTTCGCCGTCAAGAGAATAGAAAAACGCGTGCGGAACGAGCATATTTACGCCGCGTATGAACAGCCAGTCCATGGTCCACTTCATATCATCGGCAGAAAACGACCACTCGATCCCGTTCTTACCGCCGCAGGCAAAGCATTCGTTGAGATTTCTTCTCCGTCCTCTGTGACGCGCCGAATCGGATGAGCATTTTGCCTGAACGGAATCAAAGCCGGATACCGCCTTATCACCCTCCGGCGCAACACGCCTGAAAACAAGATCCTGACCGGGGATATGAAAATATTTCAGAAGCCCTATATCCCACGATTTGCCCGGGTGCCCGACAAGAGCTATATCGTGCGATTCACACCAATCATAAAGCTGCTTATAATAGCTGTGTGTAAGCCTGTTATGCACAGCTGCGGCATAGTCTTTTCTTATCTGCTCCGTTTTTTCTCCCACGTCATACCACATTGCAGGGATATCACAAGGCGTTATGCCGACCCTTTCAAGCTCGCTCAAAAAGTCTATCGTCCATGGCTTCATCCGCTTATCCTCGCCGCGTCCCAGAACTGACGGCTCATCCGTAAAAATGCCCATTATTGTATTGCCGAAATATTTTGAAAGCGCCCTATAATACACCTCATGCGTAAGCTCTATGAAGCAGGAGACCGAGCCAAAGCTCAGTATATCCGCCGATCGCGGCGGCTCCTCCCAGTCATCCTCACCTATATGTATACCGCGGATATGACCGTGTGTAAAGCCCTCTATAAGATGGATAAATACACAGCCATCCTCCGGTGTTAAGCCGTTATATTCCTTTATATCGTCAAGCACGCCATCGGATATTTTTTTCGCGGTAAAAGTAAACAGAAGCTTTTCATCAGCCACAAGCTCCGGACAGCTATCGAGGCTTTCCTCACATCTTATGCCTCTTGTAGCAAACTCGGGATGCTTTTCCACTATCATCCCGTGCGCTGCGCCTGACGGGTACATGCCCTCATCATATAATATGACCTTCATCCCCCGCCTGTCAGCCTCTTCTACCGCACACTTGACATACCCGATAAACTTTTCTGACATATACGGTATATCGCGCGGTATCCCGATGCGCGGATGGATAACGAACCCGTTCACACCCTTGCTGTCCATTTTGCCGATCTGGGCGATAATTTCATTCTCATCCAGGCTATCGTTCCAGAACCAGAACGGCATCGGAGAAAACTCCCTATCGGGACACAAAAGCTTTTTCAAAGTGTCATCATTCATATCTCAGCCTCCAGATATATGACCTGATTCTCATTTAATTTAAAAGAGGATGTGTCTATATCTGTCTCCTTATAATAATTATTTTCATCTATAAGATATCCTTGCAGCCTCCTGCCGGTATCGAGCCTGATCTCGGTATCCGCCCCGGTGTTTGCTATAAGCACCCCGCAGCCGCCGCTGCCCGCTGCCGCAAGAACATAGATATCTCTTTCGTCACACTCCGCCCTGACCTGAGTTCCCATTTCATAAAGCCTTCCGAAGGCCTTGAAGCCGTAATAGGTGCATAACGGCTCAAATGTCATTGGATTGAACATTCCGCCGTACATCGATATCCCCAGACGCGCATCATAATAGCACATCATTGCCATTTTTGTATTTTGCATAGCGCACATCATCGCGACTGTATTTGCCGATGCGACAGATCTCCCCCGTTCCGCTATGCGCGCATTCGTGTTCCATTCGTTCAGATGTATCTCAACATCCGAAAGCCCGGCAGCCGCAAGACGCTTTTCAACATATCTCTGTCTTTTGACAGTTGCCTCGACTGACGCATAGCTGTGGTGTGAAAAGAAATCAAAGGGCAGCTTTTCCTTTACGACCATATCTATAAATCCATCAAAAAAGGTCAGGAAATATTCCGTCCTCTTCTCCCAGTCGGTGGGGTTTTCCTTCATTCCGAGCCCGATACCGATGGAGCTTTCAATGTCCTCCACACTGTCAACAACATAGAAGCCTGAGTGACCGTATCCGCCTATTTTGATCGAGTCACCGAACTTTTCACGCAGATGCTTTGAGGTCACGCGGTACAGCTCATAGTATTCCTCCTTTGTGCCGTGCCACATCATATTCTGTGTGTTGTCTATACCGTTATCCGGCTCGTTCCAGATCTCCCAATATTTAATCCCGTAATGGTATCAGTTTGCCCAGCCCTCGTTATAATGGCGGATGATATGCTCGCATATCCTCGCCCACTTTTTCATGTCCCTTGGAGGGAATATCCTGTACGCTTTTATATAGTGAAAATTCTCGATAGTGACACCCAAGCGATATACGGGCTCACAGTCGTTTTTTTCAAGAGCTTCGATAAGCAGATCGGTAAAGGCAAAATCATACGAGGCCGGATCATTCTCATCCGCATCGAAATCCCTGAATATATTCGGTATATCGACATACATATTTCCGCCGAACCAGCCGCCGACATCATGAAGCCGCGAGTACGGGATATTCGCATCCTTTAAATATTTTATGAACGAAAAATCCAGACCACCGAAGGGCGGCTGCCCCACTCCGTGCATGGGCTTGATCCTGCCCAGCCTTTCATTAAAATCAACATGTACTTTTGCCATATTATTATCCTCTTTAATTAAACTCAGGGCTGTTTAAAACTAAACAGCCCCTTTGTATTAAATATATTTATCCCTTTACGCCGCCGACATTGATGCCGCCCATAATATACTTATTAAAGAATGCGAATATTATAAACGGAGGCATTGCCGCAATGATAAGGCCCATAAGATATGTGTTCTGCTTTACCGTTCCGTCATTACTCATCAGGAATATTTTTGCCGGCAGCAGCTGCTTTGAGCTATCCTGGATAATAAGATACGGTCCGAAGAAGTTTGACCATGCGCCGGAGAGAGTACCGATGGACTCATATATTATTATCGGCACACACAGCGGAAGCATGATACTGAAAAATATCCTCAGCTTGCCCGCGCCATCGATAGTTGCCGCCTCGATCACAGAATTCGATACAGAGTCGAACGCGTTTTTAAACAGCATTATCGCGAACGCGTCCACAGCGCCGCTGAGCCACATAGGCCAATAGGTATTAAGCAGGTTCAATCCGATCCCGAATTCCGTCTTTGACGCGAACGGGAACGAAAGAAAGCTTATATAGTTCGGTACCGTCCTCATCTGAGACGGCATCATCATCGTCCACAGTATGAGCGCAAACACCATCGTGCTGCCCTTCGGCTTCAGCTTTGAAAAGGTGTATCCCGCAAAGGT
>CAMNAT010000181.1 GCA_946531785.1 uncultured Oscillospiraceae bacterium | reverse complement strand
TCAGAAATTTCAGAGAGCTGGTGGACGGCTGCCTGAGGGATAAGCCCGAAGGCATCGCCGCCTGCTGGCACGGCAAAAATAACGAGCTTATAACAAAGACCTATCGCGAGTTCAGAAACGATATAAACGCGCTGGGCACATACTTCTGGTATAACGGACTTAAAAAGGCAAGGATAGCGGTCATTGGCGAGAACACCTATGAATGGATCCTCACCTACTACGCTACCGTCATAGGCAGCGGCGTTATTGTCCCCGTTGACCGCGACCTCAAGGCGGACTCGATCATAAACGTACTGAAGGACAGCGGCGCAAAGGCGCTGATCTATACCGATTCATATAACGGAATGATCGAGGAGATCAGGAAGGCAACGGGCGTAAAGCTCATAAACCGCAAGGATATACAAGGGCTCATAGACGAGGGTAACGCGCTTCTTGCCAAGGGCAAGGATAAATATCTCAAAGTCGAGATAAACGACCGCGAGATGTCCACCATCATCTACACCTCCGGCACGACCGGCAAGCCAAAGGGAGTTATGCTCTGTCAGCAGAGCATAATGGAGGACAGCTGGCAGGCGGCGCAGAACGTTAAGGTCAAGGGACCGTCGATGCTTGTGCTGCCGATACACCACACCTTCGGCTTCACCGCGGGTGTTTCGGCGGTAATGTTCTTCCGCCAGACGATAATGATAAACAAGAGCCTTCGCACATTCATGAACGATCTTCAGGCGTTTAAACCCGAGAACATGTTCGTTGTGCCGATGTTCATCGAGGCGATGCATAAAAAGATATGGAAAAACATCGCCGAAAAGAAAATGACATCTGCTGTCAAGGCAATGCTAAAGGCATCAAACGCGCTGAGGAAGATAGGCATAGACCGCAGAGATAAATTCTTCAAGCAGATACACGAGGCGTTCGGCGGCAACCTGAAGATAATTATCTCCGGCGGCGCGGCGCTCGATCCGATATATGTAAAGGAATTCGAGGACTTCGGATTCACCCTGCTCAACGGCTACGGTATTACCGAATGCTCCCCCGTCGTTGCGGTGAACTGCAACAACGGCAAGGATAAGAACAAGATAGGAAGCGTTGGTCTTGTCATGCCGGGAACAAATGTTAAGATCACAGATCCCGATGAGAACGGCTGCGGCGAGATATGGGTAAAGAGCGACATAGTCATGCTCGGCTACTACAACAACAAGGAAGCCACCGCGGAGGCTATGGATGACGGCTGGTTCAACACCGGCGACATAGGCTATCTCGACGACGAGAACTACCTCTATATCTCCGGACGAAAGAAGAACCTCATCATCCTCAACAACGGCAAGAACATCTACCCCGAGGAGCTGGAGGAGCTTATCCTGCGCATCCCTGATGCCATAGAGGCTGTCGTATACTGCGAGGATGAGGCGATAACAGCGGAGATCTATACAGAGAATCCGGCGGCGGTTCAGCACGCGATCAAGGTCATGAACCGCGGGCTGCCCGTTTACAAGGTGATAAAAAATGTCAAGTTCCGCACAACGGAGTTTGAAAAGACCACAACAAAAAAGATCAAGCGTCAGCTTGTCGGAAAGAAAAGATAAGAAAACGCTTTCCTTGTTTTCAGGAAGCATATATACGCCTTTAGCAGCTGCAATATGATCTAAGTTGCTAAAGGTCTTTTTGTGGACACAGGATATAGCAACCAGGGAGGTCATCTAAGATATGTATATCATCATTTACGACTTCGGTACAAGCAGCGTAAAAACCTGCCTGTTCAATATAGATCCGGATATACGGATCGTTGCAAGCGCCTCCGCCGCATACGGTCTTTATGTTTCAGACAACGGCGGCGCGGAGCAGGATACCGAGGAATGGTGGGCGGCACTGTGTTCGACCACGCGTGAGCTGTTCGGAAGATCAGCTGTCAAGCCCGACGAGATCACGGGCATGGCGTTCTGCTCTCAGATGCAGGGAGCAGTTTTTGTGGATGAGAACGGTCAGGCTCTCAGACGCCCCATGAATTATATGGATCAGCGGGGCGTCAAAGAGTTCAGTGACTGCATGGGACATGGGATCATCAAGGTCTCCGGCTGCAGCCTGTATAAGCTTGTCAGAAACCTGATCGTAAATTACGCCGGCTCTGTCAGCGTCAAGGATCCGGTATGGAAGTACAAGTGGGTGGAAAACAACGAACCCGAGGTTTATAAAAAAATATATAAGTGGCTGGATATAAATGACTACCTTGTGGCGCGCTGTACCGGCAAAATAGTCCGTACTGCCGATTCCGCGTTCGCGACCTTTCTCTATGACACCCGCAAGGGAAAGGAAGGCTGGAACAAGGGACTTTTAAAAATGTACAAGGTAGATCCCGCGCATATGCCCGATATCATTGAGTGCACGGATCGCGTCGGCGGCTTGACCGAAAAGGCTGCAAGGGAGCTCGGTCTTGTAAAAGGCATCCCCGTTTTCGGCGGAGGAGGAGACGCGACCTTTGTAAATATCGGCGCCGGATGCACAAAACCGGGAGACACGCACATATACATAGGAACATCGGGATGGGTATCGACATATCTCGATCATCAGGCTGTTGACATCAACGCGATGATAACAGGTGTCATGTCGGCTGAACGCGGGCACTTCAATTATTATGCAGAGCTGGAGACTGCAGGGAAATGCTATGAATGGGCCTTGAAGCATCTTGTTCTGGATGAGACCGGAATATATCCGGATCTGACAAAAACGGCGGATTATGAGAGCACTTATGTAAAGCTCTATGAGCTTATTTCCGCGGAGATCAGCAAGGCTCCCCCGGGATCAAACGGAGTGATCTTTACTCCGTGGATGCACGGCAACCGCTGTCCGTTCGAGGATCCCAATGCGGCGGGAATGTTTTTCAACATTAAGCTTGAGAACGACAAAAGAGATATGCTCCGCGCCGTTATTGAAGGCATATGCTATCATCTGCGCTGGCTCCTGGAATGTGAAGCCTACAAGGTAAAAACCTCCGATCCGATCCGCTTTGTCGGCGGCGGTTCCTTGTCGCCCGTTGTTTGCCGGATGCTTGCAGACATTACCGGCAGAACGATAGAGACCGTCACCAATGCTCAGGAGGCCGGAGCTGTCGGAACGGCACTCGTTGTAGCCGCAGGCTTAAAAGGAGTAGATGTGTCGGAGATCTCACAGCAGCTTGTAAAGGTCGATCACACATATATCCCCGATCCGGGAAACAAAGCGGTATATGAACGAAGCTACAATGTCTTCAAAAAGCTTTACAAGGCCAATGCATCATGCTTTAAAGAGCTGAATGCCTGATCATATTAAAATAACAAATCTAAAAAACCGGGAGGAAATAAAATGGAACTGAAGCTTACAACAAAAAGAGACGGAAGGGAGCTTACCGTTTCACTGAACGGAGAAGTAAACACACTGACCGCGCCTGAGCTTAAAGCTCTTCTGGATGCCGAGCTCCCCGAAACGGACTCGCTTTTGTTTGATTTCAGCGGATGCGACAGCGTCTCTTCAGCAGGGCTCCGCGTTCTGCTTAAAACCTTCAAAAAAATAAAGGCGCGCAAAGGACAGATGAAAATACTGAATATCGGGCCGGTTTTCCGTGAAGTTCTTGATATCACAGGGCTTGATGTTGTGTTCGGCTGCAAGTAATATGATCCTAAGACGAAAGGTTGAATCTTATCTATGAATGTATATGATTTTGACGGTACGATCTATCACCCCGACTGCGCGGTGAGCTTTGCTCTGTGGTGCTCCGTCCGTCATCCTTCTTTATGGATTACATATCTGCCAAAAACGCTGATATGTCTCATACGGCATAAGCTCGGAAGGGTTCCGCGGTATGTATTTGAGCGTACATTTTTCAGCTTCCTTTGCAAGGTCGATGACTTTGACATACAGATCGAACGGTTCTGGGATAAGCATGAAAACAGGATCTCCGCGTGGTATCTCGCGCAGAAAAGGCCGGATGACCTTATCATCAGCGCATCTCCCAAGTGCATAATTGAGCCGATCGCCAAAAGACTGGGTGTGAATTGCATAGCAACAGATTACGACCGGGAGGTAGGCGCGTTTGTGGACAATCTGATGTATGCCAGGGAAAAGGCCGCGTATATATTTGACCAGGATTATCCCGATATCGAAAATTTTTATTCAGATTCCCTTGCGGATACGCCGTTGGCATTATGCGCGGACAAGGCATATCTTGTCACCAATAAGGCGCAAACATTAAACGACTGGCCAAAGCTCGATGTTGAAACTCTTAAAAAAGTGCATGAAAAAATCGAGACGGGTTGGTCGGTTCATTTATAAAGCGGATCATTTCATCATTTTAATCATTTTTTTGCTTTATAGGAAAGCAATTTCCTATAAAGCAAAAAAACGGGCAAAGCGCTTTAAAGGCGTTTTGTCCGTTTTTGCTTGGTCTGATTTTCTTTAAAATCCTATATCAGTCATCTTAACGCCGAGCAGATCAAGCATTTTAGAGATAGTCCCGTATACCTCCTCATACTCGGCCATGACCGCGCTGTACATCGCCTCATCGAGGTTTGAGCCGGTTATGTTGAGCTTGCCGTCAATGTATTCGCCGGTGATGCCGTACTTCGTCTTTCCGTCAGACGAAGCTCCGCTCATCATAAGATGTGCCGACGAATTGCGGTCCGTGCCTAAAACATAGCTTACATTCATTCCGTTTTCAGTTTTGTCGATCATGAAAGATATAACGCCGCTATCCTCATTATAAAGAACATTTATGTTGAGACCCGCCAGCCCGAGCGTCTTTTGCATCAGCGCCGGCAGCTTATAGGTATACATGCCCGCTGCCTCGTCATACTCCGCTTCCTTCTTTATGCTCTCTACAAGCTTTTCATACGCGGCATTAGCTGCCTTTTCTACCACAGACTTTATTATAACTGTCGCATTCTCTCCATCCCAGTCAACATCAAGCCCGAAGCTCTCAGCGATCGCGCGGACGGGAACAAGTGTGCGTTCATCAACAACGAGCGGCGCAACATCAAGCTCTATCGGCTTGTCGTTTACATATATCACATTCTTGCCGATCGTGAGCGCTATCTTTGTGTCGCCCTTTGCGGCGGTAACGGTCTGAGTCTCCTGATCCCAGTCCACCGACGCGCCGAGCGCCTCAAATATC
>CAMNAT010000180.1 GCA_946531785.1 uncultured Oscillospiraceae bacterium | reverse complement strand
AAACTCAATACCCAGCAACTCTTCAGCAAGCCTATTTACTCGTTCAAATACATGTATAGTATCCGACTGTTCTCGCTCGGAATCAGATCTGCAGTTTATAATATACACCAACAGCTCATCGATCTTTGTGCGATATATATTTTTTGTATCTATAAGGTCATCAAGAATATTATTTATTACAAACTCTGTATCCTTTCTTGAGCTGTCGTCCAATGCGCCGTAATTCTTGACAAACAAAGAAATCACATAAAAGTAGCTATACTCCGAATATATCCCATATGACTCAAGCATTTCATCCAGTTTACTGTATTTTGTATATCCGCTGACATAATCTGCCAAGAATTCTTTTCTAAGCACTGACATCTGCTTTTCAAGCTGATCTCTTAGCACATTGCTGTTTTTTTGTGTCATATTGATCTTATTCTTGATGTATGAATATTCATCAATATTTATGGGTTCTTTATCACCAAATCCCTCCAGGATGCCATTTATCCGTTTTCTGTTCCATTTGGTTATATATCTCATTACCGCAAGCATACCTATTATGCACAGTATACTCACTCCTGTGCCTATCGCGATTATTTTCGCCACTTTCACAAAATTGACATTTTCCCCGGAAAGCAGCACATATCTATATCTGTACCCGTATTGAGGAGAATTGATATAGCACATATACTTTTTCTCGCCCTCATATGTCATACTTTTCAATTCATATTCATCCTCAAATATCAGATTTGAAAAATCATAATGTCTGCCATCACTGCTGAAGTACATCTCACCCCGGCTATTAATGACTACCAGCGTCTCGCCCGCCTGATTATCAGCATTTGCAGCTCGTATCAGATTATTGTTATATACATACAGCTTTAATATATACTTTGTTTTATTTGACTCTCTGACAGCATATGCGACCTCTATAACATCAAGAGCAGTATCATTCACAGAAATGATCCGACCTTTACTGTAGCTAAGCTTAGTCACTGATACAAGCTTTTCTTTCCATTCGTCATAGCCGCCGTTATCTTTTGCAACATTCAGCTCATAATAATTTCTGCTTTCCGAAAACTTAAACGGAGTGATAATAGTATCACTATCAGGATAATAGCAAACGCAATCTATTATATGATTTCTCTGCTTAGTTATATCATACAGAGCCTCCGTTACCTTAAGAGCCTCAAGTCTTTCCTTCTCACCAAGCTCAGAGTTTGCGGAAAACCGATTTACTTCCGGATTTCCCGCTATATCTCCTATGGTCTCTTCCAGCTCTAAAAAAATACTGTCAAGTGCATATGCCGTATTATCCAGATAAGAACGATTTATCTCTCTTTGAGCATCAAAGATCTGTTTACCGGTATTATATATAATTAACATATTTGTGCCTATAACCAACGCTAACATTATTACATAAGATATAAGCCAGATCTTCAGCACAGATTTATTTCCGATTATCCTCATTATTCTGATCCTTTCAAAATATACTTTTCGTCTATAACCGTCATAATGATATTATAATTCTCATCTGTCACTATAATATCAGCATCATATCCCTGCTCGAGCTTACCCTTGTTCAAGCCCAGAAGCTCAGCCGGTGTTTTTGATGCCATGTCAAAAGCGTCCTTTTCAGGTATGCCGAATTCTATCGCCTTCCTTACGCATTGCAGCAGCGTGGAGGTGCTTCCGGCTATCGCCCCGTCAGGTGTTCTTGCGACTGACCTTTTTACGGTTATCCTCTGCCCACCGAACTCATATTCACCATCGTTAAGTCCCGTTGCTCGCATAGAATCGGAAATAAGTATCATTCTGTCCCTGCCGAATGTACGGTAAAGCATTTTTATCATGCTTTTGTGTATATGAAGCCCGTCACAAATTACCTGAACACATATATCCCCGTCTATTGCCGCGCCTATCGGCCCCGGAGCTCTGTGATACATAGGCGGCATTGCGTTAAATGTGTGCGTCAGGCATTTTGCGCCCAGCTCTATCGCCTGCATTGTGCAGTTATAGTCTGCATCCGTATGGCCTATCGATACTATTGCATCACATTCCTTGATAAAGCTCATACATTTGTACTGCTCAGGTGCAAGCGTTACCATTTTTATATTTCTGAGACTCCTGAATTCATCAATGTCCGGAGCCTTTATATACGCCGCATTTTGAGCTCCCCTACGGTTCCTTGAAATATACGGTCCCTCCATGTGAAAGCCCAGTATCTCTGCGCCGTTTGTTTTGGGTATGTCTATGTTTACCACGCTTTTTATGGTATCCATTTCCATTGTCATAGTAGTCGGCAGCCATGAAGTGACACCGTTTCGGGCAAGGTATTCACTCATTTCAGTTAGCCTGCTGCCGTCCATTGTATCATAGCCTATACAGCCATGCGTATGTATATCTATAAGCCCCGGGAACACCTTCGCGCCATTTAAATCTTTCCCATGCTCGCTGATCTGTCCTATCTCTCTGATTTTTCCGTTCTCGATGCGTATATCCTTGATCTCACCGTTTATATTACAATTCTTTAGTATCATAGCATTGCCGCTCCTAACGCTCCCGCTTCCTCCTGAAGTATTGATATCTCTACTCTTGCATCCTCCGGCAGCTCTCTTATAAGAGGCTTCAGCAGCTTATCTCCCTGCCCGGTTATCCCTCCCGCCAAAACAATAGCCTCCGGCGAAAAAATATTGATTATATTTCTGATACCCACAGCAAGATAATGTATATACCTGTCAATCACCGCACGTGCTGTGCCACAGCCCTTATCGGCAGCCTCAAATATCTGCTTTCCTGTGAGCCTTCCGTTATCGGACAGCGTATATAATATGCTGCTTTTGTTCTTTGCTGCCTGCTCCTCCGCATCCTTTACAAGTGCCGTTACGGATGAATATGTCTCCCAGCAGCCATACTGTCCGCAGCCGCATTTCCGGCTGCTTTCAGCCTCGATGATCATATGTCCCATCTCGCCGCCGTTATGGGTTATGGAACGGTTAAGAATAATACCGCTTCCGACCCCTGTTCCTAAGGTTATAAGCACTATATTCCCGCAATCCTTTGTGCCTCCGAACACGACCTCGCCCAATGCCGCGCAATTCGCATCGTTATCAACAGTTACCGAAAGGTCTGTTCGCTCGGCAATAAGGCTCTCCAGCGGTGTATCTCTGAAAGGCAGATTTATCGCCGTCACCAGTCCATCGTGTATCAGCCCGGGTGTTCCCACTCCGACTGCCTTTATGTCATAGCTCTTGCGGATCTCACTGATCTCACTTGCTATATCGTCGATTATACCGTTGCAGGTATCCTTTGTTGCTATACTCTTTCTGAGCTTTATCTCCTCGCCCTCTACGACTGCAAACTTGATATTCGTACCGCCTATATCAACACCCAGTCTTGCGCCGCGGTATGCTTCCTTATCGCAGATGAGCACCACATCGGAATGAAGCTTTAACAAGGCTGCCGGCACCGTAAGGTTTATTCCGTCGCCTATAAGCTCCGATACAACTCTGCTCTTAGCCGCGCCGGATGCCATGAGTATTATTTTTTTTGATGTAAGTATGGTTGACATACCTACCGTAAGCGCCATCCTCGGCACATCATCGGCAGACCTGAAAAATCTCGAATTTGCCTTGATCGTGCTTGGGGCGAGCCGCGTCATATGCGTATATGAATTCATAACCGCATCAGGCTCATTAAAGCCAATATGCCCGTTTCTGCCTATGCCGAGTATCTGGAGATCTATGCCGCCATGAAGCTTTATGAGCTTTTCAAAGGCTTCGCATTCCCTTTCCGGATCATCGGTCTCACCGTTAAGGATATGAGTGTTTTCCTCTTTTATATTTATCTTTGAGAACAGATTTTCGTGCATATATGTAAAATAGCTGTGCGGATCATCCCGTCTGATTGGGTAATACTCGTCCAGATTGAAGCTGACCGCTTCAGAAAAATCCGCCGTGCCCGCACTGCACAGCTCTCCTAATTTACTGTACATCCCTATCGGAGTCGAGCCGGTGGCAAGTCCCAGAACACTATCCGGCTTTAATGTCAGCTGTGCCGCTACCAATTCGGCGGCCTTTGCCGACATATCAGCATAGTTTTCACATACTATTATACGCATCGTTTATCCTCCCCTTTATATCAGCTCTTGTATTATCTTCCTTAATTCCGGCTCCCTTTCCTTAAGCTCACGACACAGTCTGAACTGATTCCTTGCCCTGTCAAGATTATGATTCTCTCTGTGTATCTTAAAATACACATCGCCATTCAGATGATCGGTCAGAAATCTTATACCGCACTCATAAGTCATAAGCCTGACCGATACCGGAAGCAGCTCCAGCTCTGAAGGGGTCAGTATATCACGAGTCTCGCTCAGATAGCCCCTTGCAAAGCTTCTGAAGCATTCCGTATCAAAATGCACCTTGTCAAGATCTGTTTCATCCTCAGCCGCAGTAGATCCGCCCATTCTCAGCGCATCACCGAAATCATAAAGCATGCTTCCCGGCATGACTGTATCAAGATCTATGACGCACACAGCCTTGCCGGAATATATGTCAAACAAAATATTATTGATCTTTGTGTCATTATGCGTAACACGCACAGGTATCGTTCCGTCCCCCATCCCGGCAACTACCGTTGAAGCAAAATCTGTGTTTGATAATGCATATTCGATCTCTTGTTTGACTGTTGCGTCACGCCCTGCTGTATCTGCTTTTATCGCAGCTCGCAGGGCATCTATCCGCTTCGGAGTATGGTGAAAGTCCGCTATCGTCTCATGCAGTGTTTTGACAGGGAAATCATCAAGCAGCCTCTGGAATCTGCCGAAGCCTATACCTGCATTATATATATCCTCAGATGTTTTATCATCCTCGATGGTTTTTGTATTCTTTATAAAATAATACAGCCTGAAAACATTATCCTTATCATACTTATAGCAGCTTTTACCGTCAATTGTCTTTATAACCGTCAGGGTTTCGCGTTTCGGATCTCCGCCTTCCGCTTTTATCTTATCACTTAAAAAAGCCGTGACATTCTCTATATTCTCCATAAGCGCATCCGGCTCCTTAAATATCGATGTATTGATACGCTGAAGGATATATTTTGACGGTTCACAGCAATATGTATCATTGATATGACCATTTCCGTAAGTATCTATATCGCTGCTTATATTA
>CAMNAT010000179.1 GCA_946531785.1 uncultured Oscillospiraceae bacterium | reverse complement strand
CATCAGAGGAGAGATAGAGAAGTTTGCAAAGAACACGGCAGTGCTGGAGCTTGAGATAGAGCATATGTCGGGCAAGCTGGTAAATGAATCATAAGACATGAAAAAGGCACCTCACTGCGGTGCCTCTTTATGTATAAATTTTTATTTAAACGATCCCGGCAGCTGATCCTTCAGCTTGTTGAAGGTCTCGTCGCTTATGATATGCTCGATGCGGCAGGCATCCGCTTCGGCAGTATCCTCGCTCACGCCGATCCAGACGAGGTATTTTGTCAGCAGCATATGCCGGTCATATATCTTTTCCGCTATCTCGCGTCCCTTGTCTGTAAGAATTATCATGCCGTGCGGGTCGTGATCCACATATCCGTCGTCGCTCAATACCGAAATGGCGCGCGATACGCTGGGCTTTGAAAAATTCATTTCATGCGCAATGTCGATAGAGCGGACATATCCGTATTTCTTCTGGAGGATAAGTATCGTTTCAAGATACATTTCTCCTGATTCCATTAGCTTCATTGCAGATTTCCTTTCGTAAAACTGTATTCATTTAAGTCTTGCTAAATATATTTTAGCACAGACTAACCGATATTGCAATAGGAAAACGCAAAAAAGTTTCGGGTTATTTCAAAAAATCGTTCTTGTGCTCCTGCGGCTTGAGGTCATAGCCCTTTGTGATAAGGTTATCCGCCTTCAGCGCAATGAGGTTGATATCGGAGCGCAGCGCGCTTGCTATCTGCTCTGTGTCATAGCCGCGGTAGCAAAGCTCTAAGACCTCCTCGTCGGAGTGGGCAAGCTGCGCGGCGAACACATTCGCCTCATACTCCATGCGGCTTTTACGCATATCGAACAGGTCGAACTCGGCAAAGCCGTCGGCATCCGCCGCCTCTCTGCGGTGCAGCTGATCGTGACCGAGCTCATGCCACAGCACTATGCGCTTCATGTCCTCGTCAAGGTCTGATCTCAGAAAAATAAACCTGTTCCTCTGTATGACCTTGTACGCGCCCTTCAGCTTATTGAACGGGCGCTCCATGATGATAATGCCGAGCGCCGCGGCAAGCTCATGCGGGTCGCGAGTTTTAAGGCGATGCGTGAGCGCGTCTGCCTTTTTTATGATAACTTCCTTTGCGAGCATGGCATTATCCCTTTTTGGAATACTTTTTGTTTTCGAGCTTGGCGCGCCAGAATGCCTCCTGCACCGCCTGCGCGAGGTATTCCTTATCCTCGTCCGGCATCTCACCGCCGGCAAAAAGCCCGTTGATCTGCGCGATCAGCGCGTCCGCCTGCCTTCTGCCGCGGTAGCCGTATTTTTCTCCTGCCTCCGCTATGAATTCCTCGTCCTCGGTCAGAAGATAGTTTACCTCGCAGCCGAGAACTCCGGCGAGCGCCTCATAGGTCTCCCGCTTTTTCGGGTAGCTGCCCTTTATCTCATAGTCCTGCACCGCGCGGGAGGAAAGCCCCACCGCCTCCGCAAGCTGCGCCTGTGTTATATGCTTTTCTTTTCTAAGCTTTTTTATCTTTTCACCGAATTTCATGACAATATCTCCGATCTGTATTATGCACAGTTAAACCTCATGTTTATGATAACACAGACTTCGCATTTTGTCAATTCAGTGCAAGGAAAATTTTTCAGCCGTTTAAGAGATACACCATCAGCGTAAGATATCCGGCGAATGTCACCCAGACGAGATACGGCACCTGCAGCCATGCCGCGAGGCTGTTTATCCGCGAGAATTTCACTATCATGACGATTATCAGCACCCACAGCACAAGAAGCCAGATGAACGCGAATAGATAAGCCTGGAGATTAAAGAATATCAGGCTCCAGAAGAAGTTCACCGCAAGCTGAAAGCCGTAGGTGACAAGCGCGCTCGTTGCCGCCTCGGGGTCCTTGTCGCGGTCGATATACACCAACGCCGCACCTATGCCCATAAGGATATAGAGAATCGACCACACAACGGGGAACAGCCACATCGGCGGCGAGAGCGGCGGCTGCAGCTTGTTCTGATACAGATCCATACCGTTCCTTGTGAGAAACGCGGAAAGTCCGCCGACCGCAAGTGCGATCACGACAGATATAACATACGGTTTTATTTTATTCCACATAATAAATTCACCTCAGTTTCAGCATATGTAAAAAACGCGCAGAATATACGGAAAAGCTGATATGGTCGCATGTGACGGGTATTGACGATTCTGTCATTTTATGATATAATTTTATCAATTAAAGGAGGAGAAATAAAATGTTTGTAGGACAGGATTTTGTGGTTGGCTTTCGCCATATAGATAAGAATTTTGAGCTGCTAAACCGCGCGATATTGGGCTATTTTGAGGATGCGGCGGGGGCGCATTCGGCAAAGGTGGGATACGGGCTTTGGGATATACCCAAAACGCATCTCACATGGTTCCTTATATCCGTCAAGGTCAAGGTGATAAAGCGCCCGGTATACGGCGATAAGGTAACGGCGGTAACATGGAGCCGCGGCAGGAACAGGCTGTACGCGTTCAGAGATTATGAGCTGAAAAACGAGGCGGGCGAGGTCGTGGCAATAGGCACCTCAAGCTGGATACCAATAGATGCGAGGACTATGACAGTTATGCGGCTCACCGATGAGATAACCGAGCGTTACGAAACGGAGGACAAGCGCAGCTTTCCCGACGATAAGGGCGGACGGCTCAGGGAGCCGAAGGCGTATTCCTTATCGACCGAGTTCAGGATCGGCGCATCATTGATGGATTTCAACAACCATGTCCATAATACAAGGTATCTGGATCTTCTGCCGGAAATACTTCCTAAGGAGCTGCAGGGCAGTGAGCCGGACGAGATCGAGCTGTTCTATAAAAATCAGGTGCGCTACGGCGAGACGGTAAAGCTTTTGTACGGCGAGGAAAACGGCTCGCACTATGTCGCGGTAAAGTCGCTTGACGAAAGCGAGCTTCACGCGCTGATAAGATTTGAGGTTGATTGAATATGAAGAAGAACAGGATGCAGATCAATGAAAAAATAATATATATCTTACTTGCGTGCTGTATGCTGCTCGGTCATTCAACGGCACTGGCGGAGGAAAGATACGCCGAGCGCTCGGAGATAGAGGCATATATCGACTATGCTCCCGTTGATGCGTATATAATAGACGGCTACACATATGTATCAGTAACCGATCTTTCGTGCTACGGTTTTGATGTGTCGTATTCCGAGGCGACGGACAGCTATAATATCAGCCGGATAAAATTCAATTATCCGCAGATAACAAGAGAGCTTTGGGAAAAGAGACTGTCGGAAAGGCACACGCAGAAAATAGTCGATTCCGACACAAGGGTGTACCTTGACGGAGCAGAGCAGGAGTGCTTTAAGCTGGATAATGGTGACACGCTCATAATGATAGATTCGCTTTCAAAATACGGCGAGTTCAAGTGGGATGGCACGAAGGTCGATGCAACGATATTTAAGCATGAGCTTGAAAATGAGCTTGAAACGGCTGAAAATGTGGTTGAAACTGAATTTGAGAAAAGCTTATACAGGGGACAGACAAATTCTGAGGGCAAGCCGGACGGAATAGGGATCATCAGTCCCAAGAGTTATTCGCTTGACACTATCACTCAGCTAGGGTATTTCAAAGACGGCAAGCCGGACGGTCTTACATATAAGGAGTGGTCAAGATCTGTCACCAAGACATATAAATACAGACGATCTTACTTTATAGGCACAGTGGATGGCAGCAAAATGGCACCGGTACGACAAGAGCTGTGGATGGGTGAGATACCGTATAAGGTGCCGGACGGGGCGAATTTTGGCAGCATACTCATACCACTGCATTTTGTGCCGGAGTGGACAGGACCGGACTGGCATATAGATACAAATTTATATATGGACGGCTTTTATGCTGAGGAGTGGACGGAAATGATTATCTCGTCAGGTACGGGAGTTTATATCAGGTCGTATATTGGCAAGCATGGAGATATACAGACAGCAGAATACAGCACCAGCGATGAATCACCCGGATATACTCAGCCGCATATACTAAAAAGCGCGAACGAGTTTTATGAATATACGGACGGTGTGAAAACATACTATAACAAGTCAATATGTACCGTGGGAAAGGATGAGAATGACCGTATCGTATTAAACCGCGTAAGCGACGGAGGCGGCTTTCATCCTGTGATATCAGTGGTGGTAAACGGTGAAGAAGTGCGATTTGATGTTGATCCCGTTATTGAGGATGAGCGGACTCTCGCGCCCATGCGCGCCATCTTTGAAAAGCTCGGCGCGAATGTGAGCTGGAATGAGGATACGCGTTCCGCAACAGCGTCCTTAAACGGCACAAGCATTACCTTTGCAATAGATGATACGACTGCTTATATAAACGGGGCAGCTGCCGAAATGGATGTTCCGGCGCGGCTCATAAATGACAGAACGATGGTGCCGCTGCGTTTCCTGTCGGAGAATTTGGGATACAATGTAGACTGGAACGGAGACACGCATACTGTAACTATAGAGAATTGAACAGCAGTATAAAATAAAAAGCTATAGAAAAAAACAAGCATATGCAACTAAATAACAGTTGCAAAATTAGTCGTTGTGTGATACAATAACTATATACTGAGATGTTGAGAGGCATATAATGGGACGAAAAGAAAAATTGATAGCGAAGCTGAAGAGCCGACCAAAGGATTTTACCTTTGATGAAATGCAAACACTGCTTGAGGCTTTGGGATTTTCTATTAAAAATCAAGGTAAAACAAGCGGCTCAAGAGTAATGTTTATAAAGGATAATATCCCTATAAGATTACATAAGCCGCATCCGAGAAAAGAGTTGCTTGAATATCAGGTAAAACAGATTATCGAAGTATTGCAAAGTGAGGGATTGATATGAATAATATGTTGGAATACAAGGGGTATTACGGAACGGTGGAATATTCATCAGAGGATAATATTTTATATGGCAAGGTCGCGGGAATCAGCGGTCTGCTGTCGTATGAGGGTGGCAGCATAGAAGAGCTTAAAGCGGATTTTGAATCGGCGGTGGATGATTATCTTGAAAGCTGTGAAAAGCAGAATATAGAGCCGCAAAAAGTATATCGCGGCAGCTTTAATGTAAGAATTTCTCCAAGCTTGCATAAGAGTCTTGCGCTATATGCCGCGGCGCATAATCAGACACTTAATTCAACTGTGGAAAATGCTATACGGGCATATGTGAGTTGAGATCGGGAGTACAAAATGAAAAGCTATATCAAGGGAATAATAACGGGATTTGCGGGCGCGATCGCGCT
>CAMNAT010000178.1 GCA_946531785.1 uncultured Oscillospiraceae bacterium | reverse complement strand
CTTGCCGTGCTCAACGGTGAACTCCATGTCCTGCATATCTCTGTAGTGGTTTTCAAGGTTCTGGCAAACGTCCTTGAACTGTGCGAACGCCTCGGGGAACTTCTGCTCCATCTCAGCTATCGGCATCGGTGTGCGGACACCCGCAACAACGTCCTCGCCCTGTGCGTTTGTCAGGAACTCGCCCATGAGCTTCTTCTCGCCTGTAGCCGGATCACGCGTGAACGCAACGCCTGTACCGCAGTCGTCGCCCATGTTACCGAACGCCATCATCTGAACGTTTACGGCTGTACCCCATGAATACGGGATATCGTTGTCGCGTCTGTAAACATTAGCTCTGGGGTTGTCCCATGAACGGAATACCGCCTTGATAGCGCCCATGAGCTGCTCCTTCGGATCTGACGGGAAGTCAGCGCCGATCTTAGCCTTGTACTCAGCCTTGAACTGCTCTGCAAGCTCCTTGAGGTCGTCAGCTGTAAGCTCAACATCCTGAGTTACGCCGCGATCCTCCTTCATCTTGTCGATGAGCTCCTCGAAGTACTTCTTGCCGACCTCCATAACAACGTCGGAGTACATCTGGATAAATCTTCTGTAGCAGTCCCAAGCCCAACGGGGGTTGCCCGAAGCCTCTGCCATGTATTCAACAACATCCTCATTTATACCGAGGTTAAGGATGGTGTCCATCATACCCGGCATCGATGCTCTTGCGCCCGAACGAACGGAAACGAGCAGCGGATTTGTCTTATCGCCGAATTTCTTACCTGTGATCCCCTCCATCTTTACGATGTGCTCATTGATCTGAGCCTGGATCTCGTCATTGATCTGTCTGCCGTCCTCATAATACTGGGTGCACGCCTCTGTTGAGATCGTGAAGCCCTGCGGAACGGGCAGTCCGAGATTTGTCATCTCAGCGAGGTTAGCGCCCTTACCGCCGAGAAGCTCTCTCATGTTGGCATTACCTTCCGAGAAAAGGTAAACATACTTATGTGCCATTGGAATCAATCCTCCTGTTAAATTTAATCCATAGTGCGACAGCGCACACTACTATGAGTATATTATATCAACAAATTTTGCATTTGTAAATATAAAATCAAGAATTTTTTTCAAAAATATTAAAAAAATATTACACATCAAAATAAAATATATTGATATTTGAATTAAAATGCGGTATAATAGGAATAAAAGAACACAAACGGAGGTGTTAACATGTCTAACAGAGAAATGGCTATCGATATCATCAATCAGATACCTGAAAGCAATATGCTGTATGTTGTAAACATGCTTAATAGTGTAAAAAATCTATTGATCGTAGAGGAGATCGAGCCGGATGAATGGGATCTGGAAATGATCGCGAGGGCTGAAGCGGAAAATGACGGCACGGCTATACCTCTTGAGGACCTGGCAAAGGATCTGGGATTAGATGTATAGGATTGTAATACAAAAATCTGCCGAAAAATTCATACGCAAGCAATCCAAAGATATCCAACAAAGACTATATAATGGAATCAGACTGCTTCCGAATGGTGCAGACATAAAGAAATTAAAGGGCTTCAGCAACAAATATCGTTCCCGCATAGGTAAATACAGGATCGTATTTGATAAATATGATGATGTGTACATAATCGATGTTGTTGAAATAGACAGCAGAGGGCAGATATACAAGCATATGTAAACATACTGAAAAAGGAAGGCTATATCATTTGTATAGCCTTCCTTTTTTACACATCGAACCCAAGCCCTTTGAGCAGCTTTATATCCGATGCTATGTCGTTGCCGGAGGTGGTGAGCATATCTCCGGTTATCGTCGCGTTCGCGCCGGCAAAGAATGCCGCCTCGCCGGAGTTTTGCATGAGGATGCGCCCGGCTGCTAGCCGTATCTGCGCTGTCGGATTCACATACCTGAACATAGCGACGGTGCGGAGTATCTCTTCCTCGGTTATCTGCTCCATATCCTCTAGCGGCGTGCCCTTTACGGGGCGCAGCGCGTTAATGGGTATCGAGCCGATACCGAGCGCCGCGAGGTCGAGCGCCATGTCGAGCCTGTCCTCCCATGTCTCGCCCATGCCGATTATGCCGCCGGAGCACACATCAAGCCCGCATTTCTGTGCGCGCCTTATGCACGCGAGCTTGTCGTCATAGGTATGGGTGGTGCAGATATTGGGAAAATTCCGGCGTGAGGTCTCGATGTTGCAGTGATACCGCCTCACACCGCAGTCATAGAGCCGCCTGAACTGCTCCTCGGTAAGCAGCCCGTGCGAGGCGCAGAGGCTGATCTTACATTCCTTTATCATGCGGCTGTATGCCGATACAGCCTTTTCAAAGTCGCCGTCAGACAGCGTCCGTCCGGCGGTGACTATCGAAAACCTGTGAACGCCGCGCTCCTCGTTATGCCGGCACTCAGCAAGTATCCTTTCCTCGTCTAAGAAGTCATATTCCTCGACGCAGGTGTGGTTATGCGCCGACTGCGCGCAGAATTTGCAGTTTTCGCCGCATCTGCCGCTCCTGCCGTTTATTATGCTGCAAAGATCAACATGCGAGCCGCAAAGCGCGGCTCTTATCCTGTCCGCGCCCTCTGAGAGAGCCGCAAGCTCCGCGGTGAAGAAAAATGACAGATCATCATTACGGGAAAGCCGTCTGCCCGAGATGATCTCATCGGCAAGCCTTAAAACATCCGTCATGCGCCCTCGCCTCCTTCAAGCTTTTTTCTGAATATCGGTATGAGCCGCTTTGCTATAGCTGAGGTTATCGCGGCAAGCACGATGTCCTTGGGCATGAGCAGCACGAAGCAGGTCATGATCGCCGTCTGCACGCCCATAGCCTGATCGAGCACGAGGTTGCAGATGATATACATATACACCATGCCGAAAAGGTAGGCAATGACAAGCCCCGCGACAGAGGCTAAGAATATCCGTATATACGACGGCTCCTCCGAGCCCCATGCGATGGTGCCGGTCACATATGTACCCGCGATGAAGCCGACGAGGTAGCCGAAGGTCGGCTTTAAGACATAATATATGCCGCCGCCCTCGGTGAACACCGGCACGCCGAGAAGTCCGATTATGACATATATCGCAACGCTCAGAGCGCCGCGCTTTCCGCCCAGAAGCAGCCCGGCGAGCGTTGTGAAGGTCAGCTGCAGCGTGAACGGGCAGATGGGGATAGGCACCTTTATAAACGCGCCGACCGCCGACAGCGCCGCAAACATGGCGCAAAGACAAATATCCAAAGTTCTGATCCTTTTCATGATGTGTTCTCCTTTGCTGTGTTAAATCGTAATTACCGATAATTGTACCACAGCCCCGCGCCCTTGTCAAGATTTTAACGATAAATCATACTGTTTTTATATGAGAAACATTTTGTGCATAATGATATATATATATTTTTTTCAATAAAAATCACACACAAAACCGACACAAACTGTTGATTTAAAAATATTATTGTGGTAAAATATATCTGTATCATAACTGAAGGGAAAAACGATATGAAAAGCTTACTTTCATAATGATCTCCGTCCTGTGCATAATAGCGGCGGTGTACTATATGATCTGGCTCGGCTCGGCCCGCGCCATTAAATAAAAAGGAGAATAAAAATGGTAGAAAAGATCGACAATAACACGCTCCGGCTCTCGGGCAGGGTGGATTCATCCAACGCGGCGCAGTTTGAAACGGAGCTGCTTGCCGCAGCAGAGCAGGGGGATATAACTCTCAACGCGGAAGCGCTCGAATATGTTTCGAGCGCGGGGCTGAGGGTGTTACTCAAGCTGAAAAAGAGTCTTGACGGTGAGCTTAGCATCATCAATGTGTCAAAGGAGCTTTATGACATCTTCGATGTCACGGGCTTCACAAATATCCTGAACATCAAAAAGGCGCTGCGCCGTATGAGCATCGAGGGGCTGGAGGTCATCGGCAGGGGCGCGACCGGAACGGTCTACCGCATTGACAGCGATACTATCATAAAGGTGTTCAACAAAAATATCGGTCTCTACATGATAGAGAACGAGAGCAGAAAGGCGAAAAACGCCTTCCTCTTCGGCGTTCCGACCGCGATCTCGTACGATATGGTGCGTGTCGGCGAATGCTACGGCGTTGTATATGAAATGCTCAACGCCCGGGATCTTTCAGATGTCATCAAGAACGACAAGGCGCATCTGGAGGAGCATATACGCAACTTCGCGCTGAAAATGAAGCAGATGCACACCATCGAGGTCGATGACCGGTTTATCGATGTTAAAACGACCATGCTGCAAGCGCTCGGCCGCACGGAGGGAAAGCTATGCACGACGGAGGAGCTTAAAAAGATGTGTGCCGTCATAGAGAGCGTGCCCGACAGAAACACCTTCATCCACGGCGACGCGCATATCGGGAACGTTATGCTGCAGAACGGCGAATATATGTTTATCGACCTCTCCGGCTCCGGCAAGGGACACCCGATATTCGATATGGCGAGTATGTGCGTGATGTTCAGGATACTGGGTCAGCGTCTGGATGCGGAGACGAGGCAGAAAATCGAGCTTATACGAGACTTCACGCCCGACGAGATGCAGCGCATCTGGGACAAATATTTAAGGACATATCTCGATACCGATGACGAGGCGTTCTTAAAGAAGGCGGAGCGGCAGATAACCGCGATCACCTGCGCGCGCGTATTCCCGGCGGGAGTGGCAGTACCGGGTATGTTCTCGGACGCGACGCTTGATTTTTACAAGAAGACAGTGCTTGACTACTATGACAGCGGCATAGAGCCGGTGTTGTTTTAAATAAATAAAAAGGAGAATTATGACAAAAACGGCGGGGGCAGCCCCCGCCGTTTCAGCGTCAATTATTAAAACAAAAGATCTATGGCAACGCCGTTTGTGCCCGCCTTCTCCTTTGCCGCAGCAGATGCCTGGGTCATTGCCGGCGACATGCTATTATTGCCGCCCTCATTGCTTGCGGTGATGATATTCTCCGCGTCAAATACCGATAATTCCATTTTCGGTTCTGTATATTTCATTATCCATTACTCCCTTCTTCTATTCTATCGTTACGGCAACGCCGTCAAGCTCACTTGCTGCCTTGTTTACCGCTACATATACCGATACGGAGCCGCTTATGCCTCCGTCCAGCTTCACGGTCTTTGAGACCTTCTTATCGCCTGCTATAGCGACCGCAGTGATACTCTTGCCTGTGTATCCCGCAGCTACCGTAGCCTCCCAGAGCGATGCTTTGTCGTTTTCGTCAGCCTCGTTCGTGAATTCAGACTGCTCATCATCCTTCTCCGCTACAGCCATCGCC
>CAMNAT010000177.1 GCA_946531785.1 uncultured Oscillospiraceae bacterium | reverse complement strand
GGCATCGTTTACGCCCAGCCGCGCTCCCAATATAGGATGCGCGCCTATCATAGCTTTTATTGCATCCGCAAGCCTTTGTATATCAATACCCCCGCCTATTTTGCCGATAAACGGCGAATTGTACAAGGTGGATGTGTCATCATTCATACAGTCGGCATACATCCCGAGCTGCGACGGCATAAGTCTTATTTCCTTCTTCATGGTCGCCCTCCTGTCTTTTTTCTTTAGTATAGCACACTTTTTCACAAAAATAAAGAGTGTCGTTAAATTTTTTGGTGCAACTTGATATATTACGAAAAAAACAGGTACAAAAAGAGCAGCGGGATGAACCGACCCCCAAAAGTTAGACCAAAAATCTAACGATTGGGAGGTCGGTTTTTAGTTTTGAGTTTTACTTTTCAGACGGGAGAACCGTCCCCTCGTCTGTGAGTTTAAAATATGTTTTGTTATTTTACGGCTTACACATTTTACACGGCTCATAGCCCTGCGATATCAATTCATCCCTGCTTCCGGTAAGCTCCCGCTTGTTTTTATCCTTTATCTGCTTCGCGCCGGTGCAGGTCGGGTAGTGAAATTTCTTTGTGTTTATGTTTAAAATATATGTTGTTTCTTGCGTTTCGTCTTGTTTTATTGCTTCATGGACATGTTCTGTTGGTGTTTCCGTTTGTGTCGGCTCTGCCGTTATTATCGGTTCCGGTTTTTGTGATGCGGTGCTGTCCGCAGTTTGTATGCTTATCTTTGCACAGCCTGTAAGCAGTATCAATGTAATGATTAGTCCTGTTAATTTTTTCATAATGCACTCCTCAAATTTAATTTTAATACATATAGTCTAATAAAGTAAATCTTTACATTACCATTTTACTCTTTTAGTGTGTATAAGTCAAGCGTTATAATACAAATATAGACTATAAATATTTTTGGGGTATTTTATATGGATGTTTTAAAACGACTGGAGCAGCTACAGAACGAAAGAGGCTGGAGTCATTATATGACAGCAAAAAAATCCGGCTTATCACAAAGCACAATTACAAATACATTTAAAAGAGGTATGCAACCGACGATTTATAGCTTAGAAAAATTGTGTGACGGATTCGGGATCACAATGGCTCAATTCTTTGCCGAAGGTGATCTGACCGAGGTTCCCGCAGAAGTTCAAGAGTTATTTGCGCTCTATCAGACTCTTGACGAAAAAGACAGAAATTTGGTGTTAGAGCTAATAAGGACAATTTCAGAGAAAACTAAACCGCATAAATAAAAAACAGAAGGAAAAACATCCTCCTGCCTTTTTATTGGTCTTACATGTTTCATTTTAATTATACTTGACAAATGCACATGAATATGATATTATACAGATAGAAACGGAGACGGCTAAACCGTTCCGCTTAAACTATATTAAAAACATTTAATAGTCGTTCATTTGGCGGAATGGACGACTATTTTTTATCTATCACATCAAGCAGCTTGATCAGCATTTTTATAAATGCTATCGCAAGCATAAGATATACCACATTAAATAATAAGGTTATCAAATCGCTCATGTGCATCACCCTTCCGTAATGGTATAAAAATAGTTTTACCTATTTTCTCTCCCACTAAGCGGAAGCGGAATCAGTCGTGCCGTCCTATTTCGTTTTCTATCCGGATCAATAGATTGATCTAACGATTTGTAATCGCTGATACTATTATAACATAGATGTTCAACATAAGTCAATACCGGGCAGAAAAAGAACAGCGAAGACAAAACACCCCGCTGCTCTGGTGTTCATATTTACGCACTGCTGATTAGCTGCTCGCACACAAGACTCATCCTCATGCGTTTCCGTATAAGGCTTTATTTACCTTACATACTTATCGTGATCGTCACATTTTCGCCGCCTAAAAGCTCTGACAGTTCAGACTGAGTTTTGTCGATGATGTGCCCGAGCCTTGTATATGCCCATTGATTTGAGCCGTAAAACACAACAAGCTGATTGCCTGAATACAGGATCACATCGCCGGGCGAGGTCGTGATGCTGACATCATTTCTCGGCAGGCTCTTTCCTATGCCGCCAACCTGCTCAAAGCCGCCGTATTTGGACATCTTTATAGTTAGCGGCTCTGTTTTGCACAGCTCTTTCAATGCGGTCACAGCCTCGTTATCCTCCCACTCGACCTCAGCTGCGGTATCGCCGATCTTCATATGCAAACTCTTTTCCGCCTCCGGCTCGCCTGACGGCAAAGCATCAAGCTTGTCACCATAGACCTTGCCTAACGGCTTTATATTCTCCATATCCCACACAAAAACCTTTATCATTTCCGAATCCGGAAGTGCATTTGCCATATCCTCGGCATATTTTGCCGTTTCCGTTCCCTTATATGTCTTTAACCCCGTAAGCGCTCCGTCACTGTCATACAAGACTGCTATGATCGTTCCGTTTTCCGGGATATCCTCCGCGGTGATCGCGGTATTTGTGACCCTGATATTTTCCGCAAAAGCGCATGCGGATACCGTTGCTGCGATAACAAGGCTCATTAAAACAGATACTGCTTTTTTCATGGTATTTGTCCTCCGGAATTTAGTCTCATATACATTATAAGCTCAAAGTCACAATTTGTCAAATACCTATACTACATACTCAGTTATGCTTTCAAGGCATATAAATACATTATCTTTTCAGATAAGCTGACGAGACAGGAAATTCAAAGTAGGTATCCGGATACGGCTCATTTTCAAGCGTAAAATGCCACCACTCATAATCGAACGGCAAAAAGCCGTTCCTTGTCATCGCCTTTTGCAAAAGCATCCTGTTTTCAAACTGCTCCTCAGTCACATTCTTTGAATCGGGATGCGATACCTCACTGAACAGATCGAACGGTCCCCCCATATCCAGCTCCTTGCCCGTCCGCATATCAAGAAGCGTGAGATCTACGGTGCTGCCGCGACTGTGCGAGGACTGCTTAGCAATATAGCCCTTATCGAAAAGCTCCTGTTTTTCCAGATCGGGATAAAAATACGGCTTCATCCTGAGATCCATGTCCTCGATGCCCCACAGGATGAAATGACGCACCGCGCTCACCGGACGGTAAGCGTCATATATCTTCAGGCGGTAGCCCTGCGCGTTGACCTCGCCCGCAACAAGCTTCAGCGCCCTCGCCGCCTCGCGCGTAAGCAGCGCGGCCGGCTCCTCATATCCGTCGATGCGGTCTCCCACAAAATTATATGTTGAAAAATAGCGTATCTCCTGTATTATACTAGGAACATGCTCCGAAAGCAGCACGAAGCCGGACGGGTCCATAGTGACCTTTTTTTCAAAATCCATAAAAACATCCTTTCATATAATGCGAAAACCTATATATATTATATATCAAAACAGCCTTGATGTCAAACATGTTTCAAAAATTGTTATGTCCGAAAAAATGTGCAGCACTCATGATATACTTATCAAAAGAGACAAAACACGCTTATCATTCAATGAGAGGAACGCCCATTATGAATTTTTACAGAATATCAGCACGAAGCATAAAAAAGGATGCCGGCAGCATTATGATCTCAGCAAAGGAATGCCGCGAGCACTCAGACTCAGTTTATTATCTTTTTAACGAACAGGTGATCCTTGCAGTCTATAATATATCAGATTTCCGCTGCTCATTGGTCGCCGCGGTCAGATCTGATACAGGCAGCAGCCTTACGGCTGAAGCGCTCATAGATGGATTCAACTCCATATCGGGAGCGGAGCTGGTAGTAAAAGCGAGCGAGGAAATATCCCTTTCGACCCTGAAACGGTATCTGAAAAGAGCCGAGCGGAACGGGTACATAGAAAGCTACAATAAGCTTGTATCGGAATTTGCACTTGAGTTTAACGGCATGTATAACGAAGAGATCGCGCAAAGCATGCCGCGCGAAAAAATACAGGAATTATCGCAGGAGCTTTTATACGACAACAGCCTCATTCCTGAAATAGATAGGATCTATATGGTAAAAAACGAGACCGGCAAGCTTCATCATCCGGTGCATTATATCATCCGGTGCGATAACGATGATGATCATTGCGGGATCGTAGAGGCGTTGATATCCTCCCTGTATGATAACAACCGACTGTACTCAAAACGGTACTGTGAATTATCAATAGGCGGATATGTGCCGAGAGACAGACTTGATATGTATAGTATATATTCCATTCAAGCCGGGGGTACAGTCGTTCTCAAGCTGGAAACAGACAGATATGCGGATGTCGCTTTCAGCTGCAACACCCTATGCGAGTATATAGAGAAGGTATCAAGAATCATAAATAAGTTCAGCCGCGATGTGTTAACTATCTTTGTTCTGCCGACCGTTTGCGAAAAGGAGACTGATGCGATCTACAATAATACCAACACAGCATTTATAGAGATATATCCCGAAAACGCGGTCGGAGAACATGCAAAAAAATACCTGTTCAGCAAAGCGCAAAAGCTGGGTATAAAACCGACAGACGACCTCTTTAACGGCTTGGATGAAGAAAAAGCATATTCCTGCATTGAATTATCACAGCATTTCGATGATTGGTATCAGCAATATATACGGAATAATATCTATCCGCAGTATTCGGAAATAAAAAGAAAGGAAGCTTACAGCAACGATAAGCCACTTGGCAAAGCGTTAAAGGAGCTTGATTCCATGATTGGACTCCAAAGCGTGAAGAAGATAATATATAACGCGCTTGACTACTATAAAATACAGAAGCTCTACAAGCAGTTCGACAAGAAAACAGAGTCGCCGTCAATGCATATGGTGTTTACGGGCAATCCCGGAACCGCTAAGACGACCGTTGCCAGACTGTTTGCCCAGATCCTCAAGGATAACGGTGTGATAAAAAACGGAGGACTGACAGAGGTAGGCAGAGCTGACCTTATTGGAAAATATGTAGGTCACACCGCGCCGCTTGTTCGGAGCGCATTTGAAGCGGCGCACGGCGGCGTGCTGTTTATCGATGAGGCATATTCTCTCCTTGACAGCAAGGAGGCTATGTACGGTGATGAAGCTATCAACACGATCGTTCAGGAAATGGAAAACCGCAGAAACGAAACGATAGTTATATTTGCCGGATATCCGAAGGAGATGGATGAGTTTCTCGACAGGAATCCCGGACTGAGATCAAGGATCGCGTTCAATGTCCGCTTTGAGGACTACTCACCCCGGGAGCTTGTTGATATAACAAGGCTGATGGCAGCAAAAAAAGAGAATATTATAAACCCCGATTCGGAGGGCAAATTATATGAGATATTTGAAACAGCCGCTAAAGCCCGGAATTTCGGCAACGGAAGATACGCCAGAAGC
>CAMNAT010000176.1 GCA_946531785.1 uncultured Oscillospiraceae bacterium | reverse complement strand
GATGCAAGAGCACAAGAGCTTGCGTGTCAAAGAGAAAAGGTACTGCATGATGAAGCGTCATATATGGAGACTGCAAGACTTGAAGGCAGAGTATAAGGACATAAAGAAATACTTGCTATAAGAATAATCTATGGTATGATATACAGTTCAAAAGAGAACGCTCTTTTCTAAAGAAAACGCGTAGTTCTCAAAATGTACCCCACAACAGCCAAGCCCCCTCAAGAATGAGGGGGCTCTCGAACTCTTTGACATATCGGCTTACAGTTGCATAACTGTATCAGTTAAAGCTTTTTGAGCAGCATTGAAACTGCTGCAAAATCTTTTTTTTCATATACCGGTTCAATGCCGCGGTACATAAGCTCATCACCGCCGTAAATAACACCGGTATCAACATCAAGATAATCCGAGTTTTCATCCAGTCCTTTCAGTTTTATCATGAGGTCACTGCTGTTTGCGACCGATAAGATCCTGCAGGCAAAGAGGAAAGCTTCGGAGCTGTCCTTTGCCGTCATTTCCCAGGCGCAATAATTCGTATCATACGGGCTTATCAGCCTGTAAAAATCACCTGTCAGCACAAGGTGTCGAAGCTCCTTGCTTAACCTGATCTGATCTGCGATTTCCAGAAGCTCGTCATCTTTCATTTTTGTGATATCGAGTTCATATCCGAATATGCCGCAGTATGCTGTCGCGGCTCTTGTACCGAGAGGTGTCACTCTCCCGTTCTGGTGGTTTGGAACGGCTGTGACATGAGCCGTCATTGAAGAAACAGGATATCCCATAGATGTGGAATACTGTATTTTAAGTCTTGATACCGCGTCTGAATTATCACTCGTCCATATCTGAGGCATATATGCAAGCACGCCTGCGTCAAATCTGCCGCCGCCTCCGCTGCAGCCTTCAAAAAGTATATCGGGGAATGCGGAGGTTATCGCATCCATGATGCGGTAAAACCCAAGCGTATATTTGTGATTGTATCCATCGTATGGTATATCTGTCATAGGACGATTCATATCCCATTTCACATATTCAATATTTGCGTTTCGTAGTATCCCGGAAATTTTGTTAATAATATAATCGCACACATCATCGCGGCTCAGGTCAAACATAAGACGGTTTATGCTGAGTGAGGATGCTCTGTCGGAAACGCTGACCGCCCAATCGGGATGCGAAAGAAGTATCTCCGAATCCGGATTTATATTTTCCGGCTCGAACCACAACCCAAACTTCAGCCCAATGGAGTTGATCTTGTCTGCAAGTCCGCTGATCCCTGACGGGAGCTTTTTTTTGTTGATGATCCAGTCTCCGAGCCCTTTATAGCATGAGCCTTTATCTCCGAACCAGCCGTCATCGAGGACGAACAGCTCAACTCCGACATCTTTTGCTTTTTTGGCTATGTCAAGAATCTTTTCCTCATCAAAGTCAAAGTAGGTCGCTTCCCAGTTGTTTATAAGGATCGGGCGCTCTCTGTCTGACCATTTGCTGCGGCAGAGGTTGGAGCGGTATATATCATTAAGCTCTCTGGAAAGCCCGCCGATACCGTTCTCGCTGTAGCAGAGAACGCTTTGAGGTGTTGTGAACTCTTCGCCGTTCTCCAGACTCCATTGAAATCTGAACGGATTTAGCCCCTGATGTATCCTTATATTTCCGTACTGGTCGCATTCAACCATTGATGAATGGTTGCCGCTGTAGATAAGCGAAAGACCGTATACAGCGCCGTGGCCCTCGTCCGCGTTGTGTTCTGCGACCATGATGAACGGATTCATGCTGTGCCCGCTGCCGCCACGGGCATTGGAAATATCGATCTTAACGCCATAGGATATTTTCTCGCGTACAAGCTCGCGTTCTCTTGCCCATGCACCGGGGAAGTATATGAGGTCGTGTTCTCCCTTGCCTATATCAAGACTTGCGCTGTAGGCTGAGTCTATGATCATTTCACAGTCTGAATTGTTTTTCAACCTTGCGCTTCTGAGAACAACGTCGTATTCGTCATAAACCGTATACGAGAGCACTGCTTCAAGACCCGCGATCTCATCGTACATTGTGATCTCCAGTGTTTGTGCTGTTTTGCCGCCTTGAAACAGTGAAGGCATGCCCTCTAACTGCTGCACAGCATTTTCTTTTATTACAGCCGACTTGAATTTCAGCTGTGTAATATGGTTTCCATGTCTGTTTTTAACAGAATATGAAGGAAATCTGAGATCGCTGTGACCATATGAGGGATATTCCTGAGGATAAAGATCCAGACTTATCCCGTCATCTGTGTATGCGAGCCAGTCGTGCCAAACGGTCTTTATATCGGAATAGTCGCGGTCGCGCAGTTTTTTTCCGAAATGAATATGAATAAGGTCACCGGCGGAGCTTACAGCCATAATATAGCTTATATTGCGTCCCTGCAGGTGAAATGTATTATTGTTTTTTATTATCACAAGCAATACCTCCGTTTGCGATATGTCAATCTATCCCGAGTATAGCAGAGATATCAACATCAGCCAGTGTATTTGCGCGATAGTCGGCATCAACGTTGTTTTTTGCCGCGCCTATCGCAACGGCAGTCATTCCGGCGGCTTTTGCCGCGGTTATGCCCGCATCGGAATCCTCAATGACAACGCAGCTCTCGGGATACACGCCGAGCTTTTCTGCGGCCTTTAAGAAAACCTCCGGATCGGGCTTTGAGCGTGTAATATCCAATCCGCACGCCACTTTGTCCATATGCGGAGCAAGACCGGTCCTCTCAAGTATAACGGGCGTGTTTTTGCTCACTGATCCAACTGCGGTCATAATACCGTTTTTCTTTAATAGATCTATCATATCGAACGCACCGTCGAGTACGGCGGCTCTTGTGAGTGATTTTAAAAGCTCTTTATAATACTCATTCTTGCGTTCAGCAAGCGTTTCTTTTTCGTTTTCACTATATTTTTTATCTGTCTTTTCGAGCAGTACCTCAAGTGACGCCATACGGCTAACGCCTCGCTGACGCCTGTTGTCTGCCTCGGTAAAATTGTCTATGCCGATCTCCCTGCCAAGCTTTTTCCAAGCCTCGAAATGCATTGCGTCGGTGCTTACAAGCACCCCGTCAAGGTCAAAAATGACTGCCTTGAGTTTTTCGGGCTTGATGCTGCAGCTCTCGCGGCTGATATCTATTTTATAGATCCTGCCGTTATATCTGATCTTAAAATGCATTCCGCGCCATTCTGAGGGCAGATGCGGCGTGCAGGATATCCTTCCGCCGTTTGTTCTAAGTCCGGCAAAGCCGTAAACCGCTGTCATCCAGGCGCCGCCGGACGATGCCGGGTGTGTTCCGCCGATATATACGAGTCCTGCCCATTCCTTACCGCCTTTTTTGAGATCAGCGGAAGCTGATTTGATAAAGAACGGATAAGCTCTGTCCGCGTCGCCGGTATAACAGGAGAGAAGTGCATACATGCATGCGGACAGCGATGAGCCGTGCTCTGTCCGCGGCTCGTAATAGTCCATATTCGCCTTCAGTATATCCAACGGATAGTCATCCTTGAACATGCTGAGCATTGCCGCGACATCCGCCTGCTTTATGATCTGTGTATGGCTTGCCACTCCGTATGCGCCGCCCCAGTATTCCTTCGGGTCGAGCAGGCGGCTGCGTACCTCATCTATAGAGCAGTCCTCAAGCTCAAAGTATCCGTCAAACTGCTCTATCACATTATCGGAGCTTCTTGGAGCGGGGATATAAAGCTTTGCCGAAAGCGCCTTCAGCTCATCCGTAAGCTCGTTATACTCCGCAGAGCCGCAGATCTCGCAAGCCTCTGCGGTAAAGTCAAAGACGAACTTCGCCATCCTGTTTGTATAGGCGTTGTTATTCACGCGCTCATGGTATTCATCGGGTCCGATGACATCGTGTATCTCATATATATCCTTGTTCGCATATTTCAAGAGAAGCGAGCGGTAGAACAGAGCGCACTCCGTTACTACCTCAAGCCCGCCCTCTTTAAGAAGAGAGATATCGTTGGTATATTTTATATATTTCTTTATGGCGTATACGATAGCCGCTGAGATATGCATCTGCTTATCTCGGAAAAATGTCCGCATAGGCCGCTGAGTGAACACATCCACAACATTATAATCAGTGCAGGCGTCAAAGCCGCCCTCCTGGCTTTCCCATGCATAAAATGCACCGTCAAAGCCGTATTGTGCAGCCTTTTTCTTTGCACCGTCAAGTGTGTCGATCCTGTATCTGAGCAATGTCTTTGCCACATCGGGAGCCGTATGGAGATAGTGATCGAGCATAAACATCTCGGTATCCCAGAAAACTGCGCCCTTATATACCTGGCCGGAAAGACCGCGCGCGGGTATGGAGCAGGAGGAAGAATGCCGCGGGGCTATGCAGTTAAGATGATAAATAGAATAGTTGAGAGCAAGTTGAGCTTCTTCGTCCCCGTCTATTTTAATAAATGCAAGATCCCAGATCTTTTTCCATTCCCTGATATGTAAGGCCTTCTGGCTGTTGTAATCAAGCCCGGTTATAGCTGTATCCGACGGGCGTTCATCCCCGGAGGTCGAAACATGGATAAACTTTTCTATCACATATTCCTTTCCGGGGCGCACCGCCGAGGAGAAGATTTTATAAATACCAAGTTCAGATTTGCTGATAGCGGTGCTGTTCAGATCGCTTCGTGAAAATTCTTTCACGGCGATCGTTGTCTTTTTTTCTCCGGTCACGGCAATACAGACCAAAGCCCCGCTGTCAATTGTGAACCCGTATTTTACAAAGTGTCTGCCGTTTATATCCCAGACATCGGCATCGATGCCGGATACGGCTGAAAGGGAACAGTCATGATCCGCTGTAACGGTGTATCTGATGCAGATAAGATGCTTGTTGTACATAGACGCAAACCGCTCGCTTTTTACCGATACGGTCCCGCGCTCTGTTTCCCATGTGGTTGAGCGCAGCTGTATAGCATTATAGAGGTCAAGCTCCTGAGTATGATGAAGAGGCTCGACCTCCGGCAGAGCAAGCCGCTTTCCGTCAACAGACAGCTCGATGAATGCACCGTTTGGCGCGTTTACGGATTCGCGCCAGGTCTGTCCCTCCGCCTTGTCATATATGCCGGAGAGATTTATCGCACACATCATATCCTTTTTATACTCATCGAGCGTTCCTCTTATTCCCATATATCCGTTGCCGGTAAGAAACATATTCCCGTACCATGCATAGTTATCGCGGATATATCCATCCTTCTTTATTCTGAACTCCATGACCTGTCACCTCGTTTGTTATTTTAGGTCATTATATATTAGAGGTCAGGGAGTGTCAATAAAAGTGCTGAAATTGCGTTACACCGACAAAAT
>CAMNAT010000175.1 GCA_946531785.1 uncultured Oscillospiraceae bacterium | reverse complement strand
TAGATTATACTACCCAAGCGGCGTGGAATTTGTAAAAAACGGGTGTCGATTCGGTTGATTTTGCCGACAAATTCCGCAAAAAAAGCCATAATAAAAAGCCCTCTCACCATTGAGAAGGCTTTTTCTGTATGTCAATCCTGGAACATCGGTGTCGAGAGGTATCTCTCGCCGGTGTCAGGCAGGAGTGCGACTATCGTCTTGCCTTTGTTCTCAGGCCGCTTTGCGAGCTGGGTAGCTGCCCACACTGCGGCGCCCGAGGATATGCCGACAAGCACGCCCTCCGCATGAGCGATGGCCTTGCCTGCCGCGAACGCGTCCTCGTTCTCGACCTTGATTATCTCGTCATAGATATCGGTGTTGAGCGTTTCGGGGACGAAGCCCGCGCCTATGCCCTGTATCTTGTGCGCGCCCGGCTTGCCCTCAGAGAGCACCGGCGAGCCTGCCGGCTCCACCGCTACGACCTTTATATTGGGGTTCTGTGATTTCAGGTATTCGCCCACGCCCGAGATCGTGCCGCCTGTGCCGACTCCGGCAACGAATATATCAACCTTGCCGTCGGTGTCGTTCCATATCTCCGGACCCGTTGTAGCCTTGTGATATGCCGGGTTTGCCGGATTAGTGAACTGGCTCGGGATAAAGCTGTGCGGCGTCTCCTTTGCAAGCTCCTCCGCCTTTGCTATCGCGCCCTTCATGCCCTTTGAGCCGTCGGTTAAAACAAGCTCCGCGCCGTATGCTTTTAAGAGATTGCGTCTCTCAACGCTCATCGTCTCCGGCATGGTTATGATTATGCGGTAGCCGCGCGCCGCCGCGACCGATGCGAGGCCTATACCTGTGTTTCCGGAGGTCGGCTCAATGATGACCGAGCCGGGAACGAGTCTGCCGTCCGCCTCTGCCTCGTCCACCATCGCCTTTGCGATCCTGTCCTTAACGGAGCCTGCGGGGTTGAAGTATTCGAGCTTTGCAAGTATCGTTGCCTCCAGCCCGTTCTTCTTCTCGTAGTTTACAAGCTCCAACAGCGGCGTGCCGCCTATAAGGTCTGTGATTTTACTGTATATTTTAGCCATTTCAATTAACTCCTTTTTTATTTTACTGCTTCAAATGCCTTATCCAACGCGCTGATAAGGTCGTTCACATTTTCGATGCCTATCGAAAGTCTTATCGTGTTGGGGCGTATGCCCTGTTCCTTTAGCTCATCCTCTGTGCACTGCGAGTGCGTGGTGGTCGCCGGATGGATAACGAGTGACTTGACATCCGCAACATTCGCGAGCAGTGAGAAGATCTCAAGGTTATCTATGAACTTCTGAGCCTCCGCCTGACCGCCCTTTATCTCGAAGGTGAAGATAGAGCCCGCGCCGTTTTTGAAATACTTTTTGTACAGCTCATGTGACGGATCATCTGCAAGCGACGGGTGATGCACAGCTTCCACCTGCGGATGGCTGTTAAGATACTCAACTATTTTGAGCGCGTTCTCAACATGTCTTTCCAGTCTCAGCGACAGCGTTTCAAGTCCCTGCAGGAAGATGAACGCGTGGAAGGGGGAGAGGGTAGCTCCCGTATCGCGGAGAAGGATAGCTCTTATGTATGTAACGAAGGCCGCGGGGCCTACCGCATCGGCAAAGGATATGCCGTGGTAGGACGGGTTCGGCTCGGATATCCAGGGATATCTGCCGCTTGCCTTCCAGTCGAACTTACCGCTGTCTACTATTACTCCGCCTATCGCCGTTCCGTGTCCGCCGATGAATTTTGTTGCGCTGTGGATAACGATGTCCGCGCCGTATTCGATCGGTCTTAAAAGATACGGTGTAGCAAAGGTCGAGTCTATCACAAGCGGTATGCCGTGCGAATGCGCTATTTTTGCAAGCTCCTCTATGTCTATGATATTCGAGTTCGGATTGCCGAGCGACTCGATGAATATTGCCTTTGTCTTGTCGTTGATAGCGTTCTCGAACACTTCAAGCCCTTCCGCCGGATCGACGAAGATCGTGTCAACGCCGAAGCCGGGGAGGGTGTGCTCAAAGTAGTTATATGTTCCGCCGTAGATCGTCTTTGACGCGACTATGTTCTCGCCTGCATGTGCCAGCGCCTGTATCGTGTACGATATCGCTGCCGCGCCGGATGCGACCGCAAGCGCCGCAACGCCGCCTTCGAGCGCCGCTATCCTCTGCTCGAAGATATCCTGTGTCGGATTTGTAAGTCTGCCGTAGATGTTTCCGGCATCCCTGAGACCAAAGCGGTCTGCTGCGTGGTCGAAATCGTGGAACACATATGATGTGGTCGCGTAGATCGGTACTGCTCTTGAATCTGTTACCGGGTCGGCCTGCTCCTGACCTATATGCAGCTGTTTTGTTTCAAAGCTCCAATTAGTATTTGCCATTTTTCCTTACCTCTTTCCGTAACCTATATTTCCTATCGGGTTACTATGATTTGTATTATAGCACATAATTTTCATTTGTCAAGAGGTTTTTTGAAAAAATTTAAAAATTATATATACAGACACATATCCATCGCGTCCGTATGTGTGTTCGCGAGCAGCTGCGCGAGCGTCGTACTGTCAAGATAGTCGTTGATCGTGCGGTAAAGTCCTTGCCAGAATGGCAGGGTAGGGCACACCGATGCGCGCGGACAGGTGTTTTCCTCTGTTTCAAGACACGCCACCGGCGCGATGTCGCCATCGGTCACACGGAGGATATCCCCGACTGTGATCTCATCTGCCGACCTTTGCAGCCGGTAGCCGCCCTGTGCGCCGCGCTGTGAGCGCACCAGCCCCGCCTTACTCAGCATATTCACGATCTGCTCCAGATATTTCAGCGATATATCCTGTCGCTTTGACACATCCTTGAGCGACACATTCCCGCTTTCGGCATGCGCTGCGATATCGAGCATCATCCTTATCGCATATCTGCCCTTTGTCGATATTTTCATGCTTCACACCTCCGTTTCTTTTATTTCATGGTATTCCCGTATGATTATATCATATTCTCCGCCGTTTGTCTATGGGATATTATAAAAATACAACAAAATTTCTGTAAAAGCCGACATATTATCAATGGAAATCAACTAAGGAATGTACTATAATATAATCAATATAATATGTACAGAAAGGGGATTTCGTTATGAAATCAAGGAGATTTGTAGCTTTTGCTGCGGCTTTTGCGGTAGCTGCGTCTGCTATGACCGGCTTTACGCTTACAGCCTCGGCGGAGGATACCGAGACGGTCTATAATTTCTCGTCACTTACGGCTGAGAAATACGGCAAGTCGGGCACGAGTGTGTTTGACGGCGCTTTGACTCTTACCGCGACCGAGGATGCGAAGCCTCAGACGGTGAGCCAGTCTATCACTACGCCGCTCGGTAAAACTGAGACTGTGACGAGTGCGCTTATGTCAAAGCAGCTCGGAGTAAAGCTTCACCTTGCAGCGGGCGAGACAGTTGTAGAGTATTATGCCGGCTGTGACAGCAAGCTTGCGGGAAAGGATATTGATGTTGTTGTAAAGGATGCCTCGGGAGCAAATGTTGCAACTGAGAGCAATTCAGAAAAGAGCGCATTTGGTGTATATAAAATAGCATACACCGCAGCGGCTGAGGGCGACTATACCATAGTTGACAGCGGCACATCATCAAACAGAACCATCGTTTTTGCCGTAGCGGTAACGAACGGCAAATATGACGCAACGGTAACGCCGGAGCCGTCAACGGCGACGACAGCACCGGGTGCAACTACAGCACCGGGCGCAACTACAGCACCGGCGGCTACACCGCAGGCAACGGTTGACCCGAACGCTACATCAGAGGTATCTATAACAAGGGCAGCGGGCTGGATGGAAAGCGCATACATCACATGGACAAATCCTGTTGCGGTAGATAGCTATAACGTATATGTGCGTCCTGAGGGCGGCGCGTACACAAAGCTCGATAAGGAGCTTACACGCTACTACGGCTCATACTACCGCGCAGACGCATTAGGCCTTGCGGCGGGCAGCTACCAGTTCAAGGTAGAGACAGTTTTGGGCGGCAGCGTAAAGGAAACGGTAGAATCAGATGTGGTCACTGTTTCCGCGTATAAGCGCGAGGGCTTCGCGTTCGACAGCCATTCATCGCACTATAACAAGGACGGCATCGGCGCGTACAAGAATGACGGTACATTAAAGGACGGCGCAAAGGTGCTCTATATCACCGATAAGAACAAGAATACAGTTACAATGGATGTCGTTGTTGACAAAAATAAGGGCACTGTTAACACTGGAACGGGACTTGTCGAGATCCTTTCACTTCGTGAGAAGAACAATGCCGAGACTACTCCTTTAGCTATCAGAATGATAGGTCAGGTAGAGGCTCCTGCGGGTGTAAACAGCGCAAAGTACGCTCAGATCAAGTCGACATCAAATGTTACCTTTGAGGGCGTTGGCGATGACGCAACAACATATCACTGGTCATTACTCATAAGACAGACTGATAATATCGAGGTAAGAAATATTGCGGTCATGGAATTCTATGATGACGGTATCTCGCTTGATACCGACAACTTCAATGACTGGGTACACAACTGTGACATATTCTACGGCCAGAACCGCGGCGGCGACCAGAAGAAGGGTGACGGCTCGCTTGACGTTAAGGCAGGCTCAGACTACTGCACCTTCTCATACAACCACTTCTGGGACAGCGGAAAGACATCGCTGTGCGGCATGAAGGAGGATAGCTACAAGGGCTATCACATCACATATAACTATAACTGGTTCGATCACTCCGACTCGCGTCATCCGCGCGTAAGAGGCGACCAGGTACATGTATATAACAACTACTATGACGGTGTTTCAAAGTACGGCGTAGGCGCTTGCACGGGCGGCTCGGTATTTGTTGAGAACAACGTGTTCAGAAACTGCGTTCACCCGGTACTCACCTCAATGCAGGGCAGAGATATCGAGGGCGGCAAGGGCACCTTCTCCTCGGAGGACGGCGGCTCAATAAAGATGTTCGGTAATACAATCTATGGCGGTGTTTCCGTTTGGTATTCATCAAAGAATAATGTATCAAGCGACACAGACGCATATCTTGCAGAGACAAGGGATGAGACCGTACCTTCAACCTACGTTGCAAAGCAGGGCGGCGCGACATATACAAACTTTGATACGGCACCCTCAATGTACAGCTACAGCGTGATCGATACCGATAAGGTGGTTGACTATGTGCAGGCTCACGCGGGACGTGTTCAGGGCGGCGACTTTACACATGAGTTTGATGACGCTGTTGATGACGCGCTCTATGACAGAGATGAGGTTTTAGGCAACGCGCTCCAGAGCTATAAGACAACACTTAAGACCGAATATACAGCAG
>CAMNAT010000174.1 GCA_946531785.1 uncultured Oscillospiraceae bacterium | reverse complement strand
GTTATGTATCTTGTATCTCCCTCATGAGCGAAAAAGAACATATCCTTATCGGTTGGTGAGATCATAAGATGATTTGCCACATCAAACGGCTCAGGAAAGCTTTTTTCAAAAAGCTTTTCGATTTCCCCCGTCCTTATATTGACTCTGTAATACCTGCCTAAAACACCCTCTGTCGATGTGAACACTGACGCATACAAGCCATCCTTCGTCATATGGAGATACCCTGCATCTGTTTCGCATACACATCTTTTTGAATTATTCTTAAGATCAAGCTCTATTATTCCTGTCGTATTACAATAGTACAGCTTATTATTCCTTACATCCGCAAAGGTGCTGTATGTGACTCCGCGTTCGATAACATCAATGCTTCCATCTGCAAGTGATATCTTAACGAGCTCATTGACCGACTTCATTTTTTCATCAACCGCACGCACTCCGACTAATGTATCGTTGTCGATCCATTTATTTGTTACATAATAGCCTGCTGTGTAATGATATTTATTATCGGTTATTGTTATGATTTTTTCAGTCTGCATGATACTCCCTCCTTCCCGTCACTCTATAAAAGCATGAAAAGACTTTATGCTTCACTTATTTACTCGTAAACCACATAAACCGTTGATACACCGCCCTTAACATGAGTAAACACGAACGAGCAGTCCTCACCGTTTTGCTTATAGGTCTTCAGATCTGCTATACCGCCGATCCTCGCTTTCTTTGTCTCAGTATTAAATACTACAACAGGGATTTTGCTTTCAAAATTATATGCGGCATCAAAATCAGCTCCCGATGAATCTCCGATCCTTACGATCTCGCCTATAACATCATTGACATATCCCGATGAAAAGGCGGTCGTCTGATGCAGATTTGTCTGGATCGGTTTTATATCATGCTCATAATCACATCGCACATTTATAGTCGCAACGCTATTATCCTTTTTGACCTCATATGTAATATAGTTCCCGATATATACATTGGACAAGGAGCAGGATGTATCACATTTTAAAGATATAAGATTGCTTCCGTCATAACCCTCTAAACAATAAATGGGTTCATTATCCTGATTTATCCCTTCATACACCTTGGTTAGCAGCATTCCCTTTGAACCTGATTCCTTATATTCATAGTTATGCAGAACCATTATTTCTTCATATCCAACCTCATCAGATGTGGTATATGTTGAATATGTATATCCCTGATCACCGACCATGTTGCTTTTTGAAAGGATCTCAAAATCCTTATACTCTGCACTCCTTGGATTTTTCGGAATGCCGAAAATAAGCGTACTATTATTTATAAAAGCTTTCCTTCCTATCCTGCCTGTGGATCTGTATGTGCCGGACACCTTGTCCTGCAAAAGCTTTAAATTGGCATTTGATGACTTGCTCGGCATATATATATTAGTGATCAAGCCCTCAGAGTTAGTTTTATACAAGATAAGCGTAGAAGTAAAGCTGCTGCCGCCCATGGCATTGAATGCGGCCTTCGCATCATTGAACTTCGTATTATCTATCCTAAGATTTTCGACACATTCGCATTCTACGATCTGTCCGTCAGTCTTAAACAATCTTACCTTTAGCCTTTCCTCCCAATCCTCATGATATGCCTTGATCAGAAATGCCAGGTTCCCGTGCTGAGAGCCTCGTTCAACAAAAGCAATGCGTCCGTTTGCGTCAAGATACACATTCACGAAAAGATTGGACAGTCCTTCCCAATAGCTGCCTTTTCCGGCTCCTATATACTCAGTGCCGTTTATTGTCATACGCTCGAATCCATTTTCAATATACTGTTTATTGATCTGACCGCTGATGACAGTGTCCGATACGAGTATTTTCACTCTTGAGCCTGACTGAGAAGTATATACGCTTAAAACATCGCCTATCTTCAGATCATCAAAATCCATTCGGGATCCATCCCGATTAATGATATCCAGTCTGCTTACAACACTAAACGAGAGGAATTCCTTTGTGATCCTGTCATAGACTCCTTCATTTACAGTATCAACGGAGCTGACCACAATATCTCTATAGCCGCTCAGGATAATCTTTGAATATTCACTTTCATGTGTTCCTTTTATGAATTTTGCGGAATACATATCTCCGTTTATAAGATCCTCGATCCCATGAAAAACATATTCATCGTTGTATATCACATCGACTGTTTTGCTTATCTTGATACTCTTTTTTTTGTTCGTGTCCGCCTCATAATAAGTCAGCTTATAATCCGACGGATCAAAGCTTATTTCATTTTCAGCGTAATACAGTGTCAGTTCCTCGGTATCTCTTTTATTTACCCATATAAGCTTTTTTGAGTCGTCACCATCGGAATGATCATATAAATATACCACGGTGCAGCCGATCAGGTCGGTAAGATCAATATCGCCTGCCTGACACTCATCTCCGGAGATCATAGCCATATTGAGTCCAACATTTGCTCCGTTGGCCGATATTCCATCATACCCCTCAACAATGCCTTTTTTATAGGATATTTTATACTCGGTTTCCAGATAAATATTACCGCTGTTCTTATATTCGAGCTTATTACCCGTTGCGGATGATGACTCCATGACCTCTGTGATCAACGCGTTGTAAAGCATTGTACATACATCAGAAAAAGTCAACGCGTCCCGATTTGATACTCCTTTTGTTATCCCTATTCTATCCGCTATATTGATCGGTTTATTGTTCTCAAAATCATTAAGCTCAAATCTGTAACCTAATGCTCTTACTATAACACGGGCTGCATCATCAGCAGTAACTATATCCTCGGGATAAAACATCTTTTCCGGGTTGACCTCTAACAGCCCGCACTCAACAAGCGTTGAAATGCTTGCTGATGCCCAATGCTGTTTAGATATATCATGATAATACAATTCACTGCTTGAATAACCTCTTTTCAGAACATTAGCTGCATGAAATGCAAATTCTGCCCTTGTAACAGGCTTACTCCATTCTATCGTTACGCTGTCATAGTCGTCGCCCATCATGCCTAAATGCTTGAACATATCGATCATTTCATATTTATCCAAACGCACCGTGGCAGCCGAACCTGTGATGGCAGGGAATCCACATAACATAGAGAAGCATAACAATGCCGATATTATTTTTTTTAAAAAACTCGTGCTATTCATATTGGTACGCCCTTTCATATGTTCATCTCAAATATTGAAGCGCTCTATCGATTATTACTGCCGCCTGAGCTCTTGTTGCATTCTCCTTCGGAGCAAATCTGTTATCATCAATTCCGTTTATAATCTCCAATGATACAAGCTGCGCGACAGCTTCCTGTGCATAATCTGAAATGCTGTCCTTATCGTCAAAAACGATCTCGGCTGTTGCGGGTTCATATCCTCTTAGTTTTATAGCGTTATATATCATGCACGCCATATCCTGCCTTGATATATCCAATGATACACCGAATTCACTTTGTGATATGCCGTTGACAACGCTATTATTATATGCAGCGTAAACATACGGTGCATACCATGCCCCTGAAGCGACATCCTCAAACGCATCACCATCGGCCTGCTCAAGCCGCATTGCGCAAACGATCATTTTTACAAACTCTTCTCTTTTTACCTGCTTTGAAGGCGCAAACTGCTGGTCTGAAATGCCGTCTATTATTCCTTCTTTAAACAAGCGTGAAATAGACGGATATGCCCATTCGTATGTTGTCAGATCTAGGAATTTTAAGTCTATGGGATCAGTAGCAGCGGCTTCCTGTATAACTTCTACTGAGTTGATAGGACTTGTGGAGCTGATCTTTGTCCCGCCACCGGATGAAGAGGATGAGCCGCCTCCGCCTCCGCCTCCTCCGCCGGAGCCTCCCGAACCTCCGGAGCCTGCTGCAGCACTGTTATATGCATTTCTCAGATCGGCAATATCTGCATAATCCTTTGACGCCAAAGCGCTGTATACAGAGCTGTCCGAGGATACCGAAGACAAACCAAGTATATCCTTATAATCACTGTATAGTCCCTTCAGACTCATGTAGCCGTTCGGATATCGGGTCGCGGTCAGAATAAGACCTTCTTTTATTCTTGATTTCAGCCGGTCTATACTCTCAATAGCCTTTCCGCTTATCTTATTGGAAAGATACTTTTCACGATCCGTGTCTGTAATATATTGCTCCCAATACTTTTTTAGCGTAGCATCTTCCTCAATTATATTTTTTATGTTTGGATAAATATCATCAAGCTTCTTTTTATTAAGAGCTACGACCGCGTATGCATTTCTGTATAAATAATTATTGCTGCTATACGAATCCTGGTCAAGCTTTTTTCCGCCAAGTTCTTTATACATAAGTGTCAGAGTGTCTTTGATATCCGCTGTATCAGCTGTAGTTTCGGTAAAGCCGAACACTTCTTTATATTCAAGTGCTGTATTTATAAATTCCGACTCACTGCCGGCATTGTTGAGCAGAGCAATTTTCTTTGCATATTCATCCGATGTGTAAAAGACAAAATCCGTTACCCTTACAGGAACATTAACATCCTCAGATGCTGTGTACAGCTTGTAGGAGCCGCTTTTTTTTATTACTGCGTCAAAAGAGAAACCGCCGTTACTGTCCGCCTTATCTTCATATACAAATGTAACGATATCATTTTTAACATCCGATTCGGCAAACTCGGATATAGATATATCGCCCGGCAGTATCTGAACGCCTACACTTTCATTCGGTGATGCCGACCCACTTATTTTTATTAAATTGCTGCTCTGATCCTTTTCTATGCTGAGCTCCGTAACAGAAGCTTCCGCAGACAAAGCCGTCAGCAGCAATAACGCTGCAGTAAAAATAGTTTTTCGCATGACTTCCTCCTAAAATAACTGCAAAACTTTTTATCACATATGATTTCGATGTTACTTTATCTGAACAAACGGTGTCAGCGGAATCAATGTATCTAAACCGTCCCAGAGCATTACTCTTATTTCATCAATACTATCAGTATCGATCGCGCCGCTTGTCAGCTTTATTGTACCTGACGAATCTGCAAGCTTTGATGCAGTAGAGACATTCTTAAATCTGCTGTTCATAAAGCCCGCAACCAACAGATAAAGCGTCTTATCTTTTAAAGCTGAGCTCGTATCGTTGATCTCAACCTCCAGCATGTCTCCTTTGTGCAGCTCAGAAAGACTTTTTACCTCATTCCCATTTACGGAGATGCTGCTGATAACAACATTTTCCTCTGCAGGCTCATCCGAAACGGTAAGGCTTTCCACCTTTATGCTGTAGAGCGATTCAGCCGCGCCTCCGCCGCTGCGTGTTGAATAATAGTACACACCCTTAAAGCCTGATGTCATCTTAGTCCAGTTACTCTTTTCATGCTTAAAATTGGGAACAACATAATCCGTTAGCACCGCTCTATCAG